>JAAEMC010000001.1 GCA_024225895.1 Desulfobacteraceae bacterium
ACCCTGGGATATTTTTTCCCGTAATTCCGGTCGCCGGCCATGCTGTTCCCTGCCCGGATCAATATGAGGGCAGCCAGCAGGAGAAAAACGATCGTGAACGATTTGCCTATGAATTTTATTGGCAGACTCAAGGGATCTCTCCTTATTTTCCAATTACAATATCAAACAATAATGCCTTTAGTAAAAACAGTCAGGCGATTAAGGTGAAGGCAATGAATGTGCCCTGAAAGTCGTTTCCTCTGCAGGTGTAACAACGTTCTCACCAATGCCGCTGGGCCACCAGACCATACCTTTTTGGGTAAAATTGATACGCAGCTGCATATGCGCTTCCACAATACCATGGCTGGCGCTTTTAACTTCAAAAATCTCAACGCCCCTGAGCCATGACTGGGTCTTTGTTTTGATCACATCCATGTCTACCGTACCATATCCTGCTTTCATAAAAGCATCTACATATACCCCGCGCAGTTTTTCCACAAACTGGCGGTATCCGTCGGCGATGGCCGCCCGTTCCGCCATTAATATGGCTTCGCCTTTGGTCATTGCCGTTTCCGGTTCCAATCCCTTTCCGACAACACTAAAAGTAACAATCCGCTGGTTATTTTCCCCTCCGGGAGCGGCTCCCAGCACATCCCCGGGATTACTTGTTTTGTAAGGAACATTACATGCCGTTAAAAAAGCCACCAATGCCAATCCTAAAAACCCAATTACAAATTTCTTCATTTTTGTTTCCTCTTTTTTAAATGTCTGTTACTATAAGCGACTTGGAAATTCATGACCTGTTCATGGATTATGCAAGCAATTTATGCAAATAACGTTTATGACAGGTAGTCAGTTTCGAGATATTTCAAAAAGCATGCCAAACATAAGCAAATCTCACTTTTTACGAATTTACATCGTCGTTTTTATCTTGCTTTTTTCCTTTCAGCCATTGGTGATGGGTGGGCAAGAAGGTCTTAAACACTACTACCTTCGCTATGACGTCAAATCGTCAAAACATAAAATAGCAAATTCCAATTTAGTGATGGTTCCAGCCAAAAATGAATTCAGGGCAGTAAAATTTGAACTGATTACCCTTTCAGGAGTCATTTTTTTGACGCCGGGAGAGTCAAAAAACAGCATCATTCAATCGGCCAAAGAGCATGCCCTGAAAACGATATTGGAGCAAAAGGGATTAAAATCTGTAAAAACAAAAGATATGGACACAGTGGTAAGCTATGAAGGGGCAATTATTACCCCCATTAATATTGTTGAAAAAAAATATGATAAAAGGGAACAATCCTTTTATTTTGATGCCACTTTTGATTTTTGCCCCATCGCATTTCCTGACCAATGGGAAAGCCTTGGCTTTCAGCACCGGGTTAAAAAAGCCTTTCAAGGTTTTTTTTCATTATTCCGTTAGCCCTGACATTTCTGGTTAAATGGCGATTGATACTTTACTTGGTGATATGATTGTCTTATCTTATTAGGCCATAAACCTTTAAAACAAACCGTTAAGGATAATAGATATGAATAAAGCGCAGATTAAAAAGATAAAAGAGGCCGTCTTTAAAAAAGATGCGGTTGTTTTTGACCGGATCAGCAAACAGGAAAAAACAAAGCTATTCTCATTTTGTGAAGGATACAAAGCATTTTTAAACAATGCAAAAACTGAAAGAAAGGCTGTGAAACAAATCGTTAAGCAGGCCACAGCTAACGGATTTAAAGACATTGAAACGCTGTTAAAACAAAAAAAAACTGACAAAAAGCCAACAAAAGTCTTTAAGGTCTTCCAGGGAAAATATGTTGCCATGGCTGTTTTTGGCAAAGACAGCTTAGG
>JAAEMC010000002.1 GCA_024225895.1 Desulfobacteraceae bacterium
CAATGATTTTAAGTTGACAGCGCCAATTGGTTTTGATACGCATCAAGTGTTGCGTATCATTTGATGCACATCTCCTGATGTTTTTAAAGTTTTAACTTAGGATACCCTGATCATGCCGCCAAAATTTAAATTTAAAAGGGAAGAAATAATAGAATCCGCACTCAACCTTGTCCGGGAAAAAGGATGGAAAAATCTTTCCACCAGAACGCTTGCTGAAAAATTGGGATCATCTGCCCGTCCGATTTATTCATTCTTCAAGTCCATGGATGAACTGGAAGAAGAATTGGTCAAAAAATCTGTGGATCTGCTTTATGATTTTATGGTTGTCCACCGCACCGGCGATCCCTGGATCGATCACGGGATCGGATATGTTATCTTTGCCCGGGAAGAAAAACATTTATTCAGGGGCAGCAATAACGAAAAAAACATCAAACATTTTAAAGCATACGGGGACAAAATCTGGAACGCCTGCACGGCTTCCCTTTCTCAATACCTGCCATTTAAAGGGTTATCCGAAGATCAAATCTATAAAATTCAGTTGACGCGATGGTTGTTATGCCATGGCCTCGCATTTCAAGTCAGCAATCCGCCTCCCAAGGTTTGGGATGATGATAACATCGTCTTGGTGATACAAAACGGCAGCATTGCTATCATTGAGGGATTAAAAAAGCAGTTTGCTTCAGACGGCTAAATAATTTTTAAACAGGAGGAGATGCTATGTATCTGGGTTTACGTTCTGTAATTTATCATGTGAATGATCTTCAACAGGCCAAGGAATGGTATTGTAAAGTCTTTGATACTCAGCCTTCGGCTGAACTGCCTTCCCAAATTGGTTTTGACGTCGGTAATGACCGGATGTGGCTGAAAAAGACGGATCAACCCTCACCTTGTAACGGACAGGGTGCGGTTGCCTTCTGGGCTGTAACCGATATTGATGCCGAATACAAAAAGCTCATTGAAATGGGTGCAAAAGAAAAACAAGGAGTCCAGCACGTTGACGGTGAGCTGTATGCGGCAAGCGTAATAGATCCCTTTGGCAATACCATCGGCATCGGTGCGTTAAAAGCGAGCCCCGACAATAAAACCATAGACGAAAAAGCATCCAGGACAGCATTATGGACCACACTGATGCGTGCCTTTTCCTTTAAAGGAGAAGCCCAGGATATCCGCTGCCAGGACAACCTTGCACAGATCTTCCTGACCCAGGAACAAGTGAGCGCCCTTAAGGACAAGGATAATCGCCAAAAACATAAAGAAACCTTTTTTGTCATCGGTGTTTATGAATATGTGACGGCCCGGACCCGTATATTTGATAATTTTTTCAAACAGGCAGTGAAAGAAAACTTTGAGCAGATAGTGTTTTTGGGCGCTGGGTATGACAGCCGTTCCTATCGATTTAAAGACCGTATTGATTCGATAAAAATATTTGAACTCGATGCCGGACCGACCCAGGCCCATAAAAAGCAATGCCTGATTAAAGCAGGGATTGAAATTCCAGAACAGGTCACCTTAGTCCCTATAAATTTTAACACCGAATCCATGGACCAGGCCCTTGCATCCTCAACTTTTGATAAAAACAAAAAGACCCTGTTCATCTGGGAAGGGGTTACCTTTTATTTAAGCCCTGAAGCAGTTGACGCCACCCTAAAATTTATCAAATCCAATTCTCTTTCCGGCAGTGCCGTCGCCTTTGACTATATAGCGCTCTGGCCCGGGATATTTGATGCTTTTGGGGTAAAAGAACTTATCGAATTCAACCAGAAAAACCAGGCCGGAGAGTCTGGGAATTCCTTTGCCTTAGAAGAAGGTGCCATTGGATCATTTTTATTGGAAAGAGGGTTTGAACTATCCGACCATTTGAATACCAAAGAAATTGAAAACAACTATCTTACAATGAAGGATGGCAGCCTTTTTGGAAACATAACCGGCAGCTTCCGCATTGTAAGAGCCGTGACTTTCGATTGAACACCTTAAAAGGGAACGGCAGCTTGAAGGGATCGCGGCGGCAAAGAAAAAAGGTAAGCACCTGGGCCGGGCCTCATCACTTACAGACGACCAAAAGAAGGAGCTGGTTTCAATGGTTGAATCCAGGATACCCAAAACTGAAGTTGCAAAACATTTCGGTATCAGTCGGCAGACTTTGTATAATGTTTTAAAACAAAAAAAGGACAATTAGGACCCTGTCTTTTTTTATATGCTTAATGCATAAATATTGGAAGCGATAAGGAGATAGCGATAAAATGGATAAAGACAGATTGTTTTGGCTGACGTTTAAGGGGTTGGCCTATTTTTGCGTCGGGATGATCGTTTACCAGATTTTCTGTATGAAAGGGATTTGACCTGCAAGCATCGGCACCAGGATGGTGACGCGTATTGTTCCTCTGCTTGTTGCGTATTATTTGTTTGACAACCTGTCAAAGCGTTATGGATGACAATTCTGTTTAAGCAGTTCTAAAAATTGATAATTTTTATACCTCCCTCCCCTATTTTCTTAATTGGTTATTTCGTTACAAAGGAGGAGAGTTACACCCCCAAAAGTGCCGTGTTGCTTGTTTAGACTTTGAACCATTGGTTCAAGGTGGGTGTCCATTATTACCTTTAGGCTTTTCCTTACCAAGAGGAACTTAGCACACCAGCAAAAGTGTGGACCCCCTTTCTATAATGCTTAGGGCAAAGACTGTATCACAATCACAAGCATTCCAGAGGTGATGGTCTTAATTATACCTGAATTCCCCAATAAATAAAATAGTATCTGCTGTAGCTGCACATTAAGAGTATTATCATGAATTTTTAAAATTCTGAAAAGATAGTATAGCAAGGCCTGCACTAAAAATTGGTCATTCAGATATTAAAACCACTGAAATTTATCTTCAAGTGGTTGGGGAAGAAAAGCGTAATCTTGTGATGAAAGCTTGGGAGAATTTAAATTAAAAACATGAACGATAAAAAATAATTTGACCATAGTAAATGACCATGGTAATTTATATAAAAACCACAAGGAGAATAATATATGCCAGAAACAATATCAGTATCAAAATTTAAGGCCACCTGTCTAAAAGTAATAGACCAGGTAAAAAAAACAGGGATTCCCATTATTGTCACCAAAAGAGGGGAACCCTATGCCCTGGTTACAAAACCGCCGTCACCTAAAAAGAAAGGCTCTTGGATTGGAAAGTTTAAAAATGAAGGCAGGATTGTGGGTGATATAATGAGTCCTGCTGTTGATGCAAGCGAATGGGAAGCCCTGAAATGAATCTGTTACTCGACACGCACATTTTACTCTGGAGCTTTTTTGAACCGGAAAAATTACCCGGTAAAATAAAAGAAGCAATGGAAAATGATTCTAACACTCTTTGGTTGTCACCTATTACCATTTGGGAAATTTTGGTTTTACACAGCAAAAGGCAAATTGAGCTTAAAACAGATGATCCTGTCAAATGGATAAAAGGAAAATTAAAATCGCTGCCATTCAAAGAGGCTCCTTTAAACCATGAAGTGGCAATTAAAAGCAGAACTTTGGAATTGCCACAACAAGATCCGGCTGACCGGTTTCTTATGGCAACAGCTATAGTGTATGATTTGTCCTTTGTTACTGCTGATAGGCAAATGCTCAAAAATGATGAACATGGGATTTGTTTTCAATATTAGAACAAGAACTCAATATGAATAAAACAGTTTTTTTGCCGGGTATATTCCTTGTAAAATATGTAAACCTTGAAGGGTGAAATGAACCAAAAAATAGGATAGATTCGGGAAATTTTTATCAGTTGGGAGGTGGGAGGAATTACTAATGCCAAGAGCAAAAGGACTAATGGACCATGTTTTTTACGATCAAGAGCCCAGCCATGAGAGAGAAGATTGTGAAGTCGTGATTAATGGAAATAAGATCACTGTATCCCACAAAGAAGGTGGTGAGCATGTTACTTATAAGGGGATAGAGGTTGGCCCCGGGCATTATGAGTTGATTGAGGAAGGCTGTGATACAAAAGCAACTCTTCATCGTTCTCCAAAATCGCATATTTTGGAAGGATTTTGGATCGCTGAAGGCTACAAAGGATTTTGGCGTATCGAATTACTCGATGATGTTTTTGAAACCCAATAAGGAAGAGAACCAGGCTAACAACAAGGAAGGGTATTTACGATGAAGTTTGACATAAAAAAATTTCTATTAACATTCGCTATCATGCTGGTGTTTTATGTGCCATTGACAGGATTTACTGATTTATCTTTTTGGGTGGCTGGTTTGTTATCATTGCCTGGCACTTGGGTTGTACTCTATTTAATCAAGAAGCGGTCAAAATCAGCACCAGAATAAGGAACACGGATGATTCAAAAAAGCATAAAAGGTGAAAAATGGAAAATCAGGTGAATTGGATTCAGCAGCATTTAGAGCCGATTTTGCATTTCTTAAAAGAAAATTGAAAAGGGGTTGTGGCGAGTATAATTGCGGCAGTTGTTGTTGTTTTTCTGAGTGCGCTATGCAGATTTGTAATTGAACTAATCAAGAGCAAAAAACTTACAGGTCTTTTGGGAAATCATTTTTTATATTTTTTTCATACATCCGGTAACCAGGAAATTTATGAAGGCAGATTACAAATTTATAGAGGCCTTTCTGGCCTAAAAGCAAAGCTCCGAACCGTGAATGCTATCTATAAAGGAAAAACATTAGTTACTGGGTCAAATATATTTTTTATTTTGTCATCTAATCATAGTAATGAAACCATCGAAATAGTTTTTCACAAACCCTTATACTTTAAGAA
>JAAEMC010000003.1 GCA_024225895.1 Desulfobacteraceae bacterium
AGAATGGGACTCTGACCAGTATCCGGGGAAAACTATCGGATATTTCCGAATTCAAAACCATGGAGCCCCGCTTGAGCCAGGCACAGAAAATGGAAGCCGTGGGCACCCTCGTTGGCGGTATTACCCATGATTTTAACAATATTCTTCAGGCCATCAGCGGCTACGCAGAAGTATTGATGATTAAAAAGGATAAAGACCACCCGGAATACATGAATCTTTCGGCCATGCGCAGGGCTATTAAACGAGCAGGAAAGCTGGTGCAGCAGCTGCTTATTTTCAGCCGCAAGGCCCAGTCACAAAAAAAACCCCTTGAAATAAACCAGGAAGTAAAACAAGCCAAAAATCTATTGGAAAAAACCATTCCCAAAATGATCGAAATCCGGACCGATCTTGCTAAAAATCTATTGCAGGTACATGCCGACCCGGTTCAGATTGAGCAGGTAATACTAAACCTGGGCAGCAATGCGGCTGATGCCATGCCGCAAGGTGGTAAAATTTATATTAAAACATCCAATGTCACCATTGATCACAATAATATTACAGACCACGCAGGCACTGTAATGGGAAACCATATCTTATTATCCATTTCAGACAACGGGCACGGTATGGATGCAGAAACCCTTGATAAAATATTTGAACCCTTTTTCACCACCAAAAGCCCTGGAAAAGGAACTGGATTGGGACTTTCCTCTGTCTATGGAATTGTACAGAATCACGGTGGAAACATCCTGTGCAACAGTGAGGAAAGCAAGGGAACTACATTTAAAATTTATCTGCCGGCAATGAGTGAAAAAATTGAAGAAGAAGCCACAAAAGAAGAATTTGAAGCAAGAGGCGGGAATGAGACTGTCCTGGTTGTGGATGATGAAGATGAAATCAGAAAAATGACATCTGTGGCCTTCAATCATTTTGGGTATACTTATCTTGAAGCAGCCAATGGGGAAAAGGCGCTTGAAATCTACAAAGAACTTTCTAATGAGATTGATCTGGTTATCCTGGACATCAGCATGCCCGGTATGGGCGGATATAAATGCCTGCAAGCCCTTTTGGCACTCAACCCGGCTGTAAAGACGTTGATTGCCAGCGGGTACTCAGCGGAAGCCAATATCGAAGATTGCCTGAAGCTGGGGGCAAAAGGTTATATTGCGAAACCATACCAATTTAATGGCTTGCTGGCACAGGTAAGGAAAATATTAGATCAAAATTAACGAAACTGAATCTTTGACCAATGCGATGAAAGATCTATTGATGGTTAGTAAAACAAAAATAAGTATTTTGTTTTTCACTGCCGCTTTTCTTCTTATTTTTCTTTCTGTAGTCATCATATTTTTCTCGGAAAAAAAGACTAAATTTGAGTTTGCTTCGACATCAGACTATTGGCCGACAAAAGAGTGGAAAACCTCAACGCCTGAAGAACAAGGAATGGACTCGAGAGCCTTGTCAGGACTTTTTGATGAAATAAAACAAAAGTCCTGGTTTAAAAAAATCCAGCATAAACTTTTTGCAAAAATAACCAAGGAGAGGACTAGAGATTTTTTGTATATCAAAGGGCTTTTGGTTATACGGAATGGGTATATTGTTTTAGAGGCAAACACTATTTATGACAAGAGCTTTCTTCATCCGAGCCATTCTTCAACAAAGAGTTTTTCCTCGGCCATTTTTGGTATTGCATTGAACCAGGGGATAATCAAAAACACCGATGAAAAAGTACTGGGTTATTTTCCTGATCTTGAATTGGAGAATATCGATGCAAAAAAAGCGGCCATGACAATTAAGCACCTGCTGACAATGAGCAGCGGCCTTCAATGGCCTGAAGGGGATACCAAATATTCCAACCTTGAAAACCCGGTCAGACAGATGAAACGTACAGACAACTGGGTGCAATTTGTTCTGAACCAGCCGGCTATTTGTGAACCAGGCCAGAGATTCAACTACAACTCCGGTTGTACGCACGTTCTGACGGCCATCTTGCACAAAAAGACACAAAAAGATCTCATTACTTTTGCCCAAAACAATCTTTTCACACCATTGGGAATTACCCATTACCTATGGAAAACATCCCCGAAAGGCATATTAGTTGGTGGCGGAGGTCTATCTATGCCCCTCAGGGACATGGGAAAATTCGGGTATCTTTATCTAAAAGGTGGTGTATGGGATGGACGGCAAATTATTGCCAAAAATTGGGTGGAGGAATCCACAAAACGCCATATGAAAATCGGACCTCCTGTTGGCAGATTTATCCCTG
>JAAEMC010000004.1 GCA_024225895.1 Desulfobacteraceae bacterium
AAAAGAAAAAGAATATAGGCAACATTCGAAATATTGGCATCATGGCCCATATTGATGCAGGCAAAACCACCGTGACTGAGCGGATCCTTTATTATACGGGTAAATCCTATAAGATCGGTGAAGTCCATGATGGAGAAGCGGTCATGGACTGGATGCAGGATGAACAGGACCGGGGTATCACCATTACCTCTGCTGTGACCACCTGCCGTTGGAAAAAGTCCGTGATTCAGATTATCGACACTCCGGGCCATGTTGATTTTACCGTGGAGGTAGAACGCGCTTTGCGGGTCCTGGACGGTGCCATAGGGGTTTTCTGTGCTGTGGGCGGGGTAGAACCACAGTCAGAAACAGTCTGGCGGCAGGCTGACAGATATTCTGTCCCCCGGATGGCCTTTATCAACAAAATGGACCGGACCGGTGCTGATTTTTTCGGTGCTGTGGATTCCATCAAGGAAAAATTGGGAGCCAATCCGGTGATTCTTCAATTGCCCATGGGCGCTGAAGATAATTTTTCCGGTGTGATTGACCTGATCCAAATGAATCAGACCTCCTGGGATGATGAGACCCAGGGAGCGGAATTCTCAGTGAATGATATTGATTCTAAGTTTTTGGATGAAGCAGAAACTTACCGGGAGCAGCTCATTGAGGCCGTGGCTGAAGTTGATGATGATATCATGGAAAAATACCTCTCAGAAGAAGAGATCTTACTGGCGGATTTGAAAAAAGCCATTCGAAGAGCAACCATTGACAGGAAGATTGTTCCGGTCTTGTGTGGCAGCGCTCTCAGAAATAAAGGGATTCAGCCCCTTTTGGATGCCATTGAGATGTATCTGCCAAGCCCCCTTGATATTCCGCCGGTCAAAGGTATTCACCCTGAAACAAATGATGAGGTCCTGTTTGAAGCTAAACAAGAAGGTCCCCTGGCTGCCTTAATCTTTAAAGTCTCCATGATTGAAGGACGAAAACTTTCTTTTGCAAGAATTTATTCAGGAAAGATAGAAGCAGGTTCTGATGTCTATAATCCATTTTTGGAGAAAAAGGAAAAATTATCCCGGATTCTCCAAATGCATGCCAACAAGCGGGAACGTCTGAAAGAGGCCTCTGCAGGCGATATCATTGGCATTGTGGGCTTAAAGGACTCTGCAACCGGCGAAACCCTTTGCTCTCAATCAAACCCGGTCTTTCTTGAGCGCATGGAATATGAAGAGCCGGTGATTTCCATTGCCATTGAACCCAAAACCCATGCAGACCAGGAAAAGCTGGATGATGTCCTGAAAAAATTCACTATTGAGGATCCCACCCTAAGGGTAAGCAATGATGAAGAAACCGGCCAGACAATCCTTTCGGGTATGGGAGAACTTCATCTTGAAATTATTATTTCACGGATGCTTAAGGAATTTAAAACCAATGTCAATGTAGGTAATCCCCAGGTGGTTTACCGGGAGGTACTTACATCACCTGCCAGCAGTGAGGCGATTTTTGAACGGGAAATTACCGGGAAGGAACATTTTGCCAAGGTCCAGCTCAGTCTTGAACCGCTGAGCAGGGGAGCGGGGATCACATTTCAATATAGTGCCGGTGATGATCCGATACCGGAACAATACCTTGATGCTATTGAACAGGGAATTCGAGAGAGCCTTGAGGGCGGATTTTTAAAAGGCTATCCCCTGGTGGATGTGGGTATTCATCTTCAAGGGGGTGACTTTAACGAGAAAAGTTCTATGCTGGCATTCAGTGTCTGTGCATCCATGGCCTGCAAGAATGCATTGGAAAAGGCCGATCTGGCAATGCTTGAGCCCATTATGAGTGTAGAAGTATTTGTCCCTGAGGCCTATATGGGAGATGCCATATCAGATCTAAATGCAAGGGGTGGGAAAGTGGAATCCATCATACCCAAAACTGATATTCAGGTCGTTAAAGCCATTGTTCCCCTTTCAAAGATGTTCGGGTATTCCACGGCATTACGGTCTGCCACCCAGGGCCGGGGAACCTTTACCATGCAGTTTTCAGCATTTGATAAGGTTTAAATAAGACAATAGGCGAAAGTTACACAAAAGAAAAACAAAAGGATCATTCCAGCTGAATGATCCTTTTTGTTTTTTAATCCTCATAAATGGCATCACCTGGGAATATTTTCTTTGGCAACCGTATCTGCCGAACCTGATACTTGGTTTTCAGAACAAGCATTCCTATCAATCCCGATACTAGCACAAGCACAGCGAACTGAATTCAGGTGTCAACAGAACTACATAGAGACGTAACAAACAAAATGTTACAATCAATTATTTTAAAAAATGGAGTTGTAAATAAGAATGCTAAGCATTAATAGGTGCTTTTCAGGTAATTCCCATATGACTTATATCTTTTACTCAATTCTGGGAGGAATTTCTTTTCTCTTCTGAGAGAATTTGTAAAAGCTCTTCAGCCCGTTTGAATTTTTTGGGATCTTTAACTGTTTTGAGAGCCTGGTTCAAGTGAATTCGGGCATTTTTTGAATTCTTTATTTCATAGTAATATATACCAAGATAGTAGTGGGAAAGTCCTTTTTGTTTCTCCTGGGCCATGATATCAGCCATATTATAGTAGGCCTTGGGGTACAAAGACGGGTGTTGGTCAATGATCCTTTGGGTCCGTTTTTTGGCATCTATAAGATCACCGGTATCCAGTGCAGCAAGAGACAGATAATAGTCTGCCATAATCCCCATGACCGGATCATCTTCAACTCCTTTCAGTACATTAACAGCTTTTTGGGGATCTCCCGATTCAAGATAGGTGCGTCCCAGCCCCAAAAGAATCATGGGGTCGAATATATTAATGGAAAGAGCTTTTTTGAAATGATCAATGGCTTCTGCTTTTTTGGATTTTCTAGCCAGAGCCAGACCTAATCCATAGTGATAGGCCGCATTTTCAGGGTTGTTTTTCAAATCAATTCCAATGGTTTTAATGGCGGAATCGATATCGCCATAGAGGCCTGTAATCCGGTATTTTACCATTTCGAACCGGAAATTGGTTTTGCATTTTTCTTTATTTGGATGGGGCTGATAATTTGCCAATATATTTTCCAAATGAGCTACCCGGCTGCTGGTGCCTGGATGGGTTTTAAAATAATCCGGGATTCCTTCAACACCCTGCCAGTCGGATTCTCTCAGCTTGCTCAGGCCGCTGAGAAGGCCCCGGGGTGAAAAACAGCTTTTTTCCAGGAACATGAAGCCTTTTTCATCTGCTTCTGTTTCATTTTCCCTTGTAAATGCCAGCATTGAAGACTGGCCGGCAGCCATGGCGCCGGTTGAGACGGCTGCGCCGGTATCCCCGCCTGTTTTGCTGCCTATCAGAATCCCTGCTAAAACACCTGCCATGGTACCAATCTGGACATATTTTGCCCGGTCAATGGATTCTGAAACGTGGCGGCTGACAGCATGGGCAATCTCATGTCCGATAATACCGGCGAATTCATCAATATTATCCAGGGAGGTGATCAGGCCCCGGTGGACAAATATATTGGCTGCAGGGCTTGCAAAAGCATTAAAAGCATCGTCGTCAATCAGGAAAAAGGAATAGGAAAAAGGCTGCTGCGGCAGGTGGGACACAATATGATTCCCCACCTTGGTGATCATATTATCTACAATGGGATCTTTGATTATTACCTGCTGTTTTTCAATCATTTTCATAAATTCCTTGGAGAGCTCAATCTCCTGGGGAATACTGATGGCATATGATTTAATTGAAAAAGACAAGACAAGGAGTATTATTCCTGTGAATATCAGGAAAGGAAAATAGGTTGTTCGGTTCATTGATAGAATTCCGTTGTTGTGAAAGGGATAAAACTTTTTCCTTAAATATTGATAAACTCGGTATGTTCCATGGCGATTTCAACACGGAAACTGTAATTACCAAATTTAAATGAAAGGCGCCGGTGTTCTCCATAGTCGGCATCAATAACCAGGGTGATGGAACTGGTGACTGTCAGTGCCTTTGGCTGGCCGAACTTGGCGTTGAGTTGGAATTCATCATCCACATCTTTGATGAGCTGGCCCATGAGCTGGTTTGTGATTTCACCAATGGCGTCTACAACATCGGTGGAGGTGTAATCCGAAACCAGGTCTTCTTTTGGTAATCCCATGGCCAGGTTATATCTTTTATAAATTT
>JAAEMC010000005.1 GCA_024225895.1 Desulfobacteraceae bacterium
CTGCTTTTTTAACATCTTCGGGATCAAGCTTGAACAGGTTTGCTTCTTTAACCGCCACCCTGACCGGCACACCGCCGAATAAGCGGATCTGGGAATAATAATCATACCCTGGATCCACCACAATGACCTCGTCCCCTGCATTAACAAGATGAAGCATGACATTAAAAATTCCCTGCATGGCCCCCACACTGATAAATATTTCCGAGTCCGGATCTGCCTGCAATTTGTTTTCCGTTTCAACTTTTCTGGCCACAGCCTCCCGCAAATCCTGGAAGCCTGAAGCAGGGGGATACCGGGTGAATCCCTGGTCAAGTCCATCTTTGGCAGCATCCCGTATATGGATCGGCGTATCAAAATCCGGTTGACCAATACCCAGGTTGGTTACCCCATCTATTTTATCAGCCATGGCAAACATTATGCGGATACCAGACCATTCTACTCCGGCATTCCTCTTGGCAAATAATTTTTCAATATTCATGGTATCTGTCTTTTCTTTTTATGATTTAGGTTTCGTCAAAACCAGATCTTTAGCGCCTTTCGGAGAAGTCAGCATCTCGGGTGCATGTTTGTCCATGATTTCCATGACAATTGAGGCAATTTTAACTTTTTCTTTAATAAAATTTTCATGCCACTCTTCTGCAACCCATGGCATGTAAATATCTGCTTCCGATGTACCTGGTTCGAATTTGAAATAACAGGGTGAGGCCACTTTTGCAATTTCCGGAGCCTCATAGGCTCTGAAGCTGCCACCAAAGGAGTTAGGCACGATGATGTATACATCCAGTGGAATATCAATTGCTTGCCGGATGGAAGATAAGATGGGCCGGGAAACATCACAAACGGGATTCAGGGAATTGGCACCCATACTTTCAACGACTTTTGCACCGGCTGCGCTACCGCACCCGCCGAATACGGAAAATTTAAAAATGGTTTCAGCAGGAATCAAACCTTCTGCCCTCATTTTATTAAGTAGAAACAACACCCCTTCGTCATAGACAAGAAACCCTCTGAATCCTAAGTCGATACTCCTCATGATGTCGGCAATATGATAAGAGACATTATCTGATCCCCGATGACGGGGGCCCTGAACCTGGCCTTCGGAAGTACAGGATTCCTTGGCACCGGCGTCCCATGATTTTCGATGACCAACAGTCATAATAGTTTCAATATTTTCCTCTTTGGCCATTTGGGCCATATCTTTTAATTCATGGGCATCACAATAGGTGGAACCTCCAACTGCTGCAATGGCGCGATGAATAACGACATTCCTTTTGTGAGATTCTTTGATCATGGCCTCCATTGTGCTGGCACGTTCAACACCTGCAATTTCTATTCTGAAATTTGCTCCATCGGGAAATGCCTTGTCAGATGCGGCAAGCTCATATCCGTCCCGTCCTGGAATTCCTTCTTTTTCCATAAAATTTCTAATTGTGTTTAATACTTCACTCATTTGATTATCCTTTTTTTAAATTTGCTATAAGTTTATCCAATTCACCATCAACCATTTTATAGGTATGTTCCGGTGCTGGAAATTTGCCCTCTTTCACATCATCCCTATAATCTGAAAAGGCTTTAATGGTTTTGTCTGCAAGGTTTTCATATTTTTTTACAAATTTTGGGGTAAAGGCCTGAAAAACCCCTGCCACATCAGAAGAAATCATCAACTGACCGTCGGCATCAATACCGGCTCCTATACTATAGACCGGAATAGTCAATGTTTTCCTGATAATATTACAGACTTCCGGGGGCACAGCTTCCACCAGCACTGAAAAAGCACCTGCTTTTTGAATCGCTTTAGCATCTTCAATCAGATCATAGGCTGCATCTGCTGTTCTGCCCTGGGCTTTAAACCCACCTAACTGGCCTGAACTCTGGGGAGTCAGGCCGATATGGCCCATTACCAGCATTCCACCGTCAGTGATTGCCCGAATTTGAGGACAGACTCGTTTGCCACCCTCAAGTTTGATGGCATCAACGCCTGCTTCCTTATGAAATCTACCGGCATTCAATACCGCATTTTCAATGCTGATCTGATATGAAAGAAATGGCATGTCACCAACAATAAATGTATTTTTTGCAGCCCTGCGAACCGCCTCTGAATGATAAATACATTGTTCCATGGTAACCGGCACTGTGCTTTCATACCCATAGACACACATTCCCAGTGAATCTCCCACCAGGATCATGTCCATACCGGCTTTTTCTGCAAAGGACGCGTTCCAGTAATCATATGCAGTGATCCATACCGCTTTTTCCCTGGAATCCTTCATTTTTTGAAGATCCCATCTTGTTAGCTTTTTCTTAACCATTTTACCTCCATATATAGATAGATTTGTTGTTTAAAATAGTTTGTGTCACATATTATGTGACGATAGCCC
>JAAEMC010000006.1 GCA_024225895.1 Desulfobacteraceae bacterium
AAAAAAAATCTCATGAAATATCCGGGCTAAAGCTTTGCAGCCTTAAACTCAACAGTGAAAGCAAAATCAATTCGTAAAATATCCGAGTTAAGATATGAGGCGTCAGATTTTAATATCGTCAATTGACGATTAAGTCGGTCTGAACGACCAGGTTTTTAAGAAGGGGCGTAAAGAAAGGATTATTATTTACTTTTATGACGGGTTTTGCAGGTTGGCTCATCCCCTTTTTCATTAGCCATCTGTAAAAGAAATTCAACTGTAATACTGTCTAATTTTTGGAACATAGCGTTGCTGGCCTCAATCCAGACCCAGCGGGAAAGGCAATCTCCAGCCTTGTTGCACACACCGCATAAGTCTTTTGAGTCTTCAGCACAGTCAGTAATCTTTGTATTCCCTTCAAGAGTTCTGACAATCATACCAATGGAAATTTCGCCTGGTGATTTGGCCAGCATATGTCCACCCGTAGGTCCCCGCAGGCTTCTAATTAAGCCGGCCTTTTTAAGCTTTACGGTCAGTTTCTCCAGGTATTTCAGCGAGATATTCTGTCGCCTGGCAACATCATTTAAGGGGACAGGTCCTTGGTCACCATAAACGCCGAGATCCAGAATGAGCCTTGTCCCATATCGACTCTTTGTGGTTAGTCTCATTTTTTTGTATTGCCTTTGGAAATAAAGTGTTTTAGCCCGATTATTTCACATCCCTGATACTTTCATCGGAAAGACATTCATTAAATATTCGGGTTACTCCTTTGTATGCACAGGGCAATCTTTTATTAAGATTGCCCTGTGTTTTTTAACGTAATTTGATGTAAAGACGATATAACCGTTTATTCGTCTTCATCTTTTGGAAGCAGATGTTCGGGAATATCCAGCATTTTTAAAACCAAAGGCTTTAAGAAAGACCATTTAATACCGATTTCATATTCTTCTTCAAGGTCCCTTATAGCGTCCCAGCAGTTATGGCAAGGGGCAATAACCAATTTGGCACCTGTTGCCAGGATTTGGTCCCGTTTGGTTATCAGTGCCTGGTTTCTTTGGGATCTAAAAAGCCCTATCCCATTAAAACCGCCGCCTCCACCGCAACAATAATTATGTTCCTTATTCGGAGCCATTTCAATAAAATAACCCGGTTCAACGATATGGGACATGATTTCCCTGGTGGCATTTTTCATGCCATGGTTTCGAATATAGTTGCAGGAATCTTGAAGGGTGACCGGTTCCTTGATTCTTTTGGAAGGATCAATTTTCAGTTTACCCTCTCTAAGTGCTTCGGCCAGCCATTCCACATAATGGATGGACTCCACCGGCGGTTTACCATCGGGTCTCCCGGCCCAATAGGGTCCTTCTACCACAGTCGCCCTATGGGCATGGCCGCATTCGGTTCCGACCATTCGTTTGGGCTTCAGCCGATCCATGGCTTCATAAACACTTTCCACCTGTATCTTGCAGGCTGCCCAGTCTCCGGCAAACATGGCCAAGCTGGTTTGTTCCCACCCTTTGGAGGGTACGGTCCAGTTTTCGCCGGCAATGTGAAAGAGAATGGCTGCTTCGGCAAGGTCTTCGGGATAATGTTTTACTTCACGGGCATTCACCGTATACATGATATCTGCATCGTCTTTATCTACTTCTACCTTTACACCGGGATAGTCTTCTTCGTATTCTTCCACCATCCACTCAAAAGTATCCACAAAATCTTCATCGGTTACATCCATTTGGGCATGATAGACTCTATGCATACCTGCACCGATTTTAAGCTCCCAGGGTACAAATCCTTGCTGGTGCAACAGTCCGCGAAGGTAGCCGAACATAATACCGGTATCAATGCCATGGGGGCAATATGTACCGCATCTGTTACAGCAAGTGCATTGGGCCCAGGCCACTTCCATTGTGTCACGCATGAACTTGTTGCTGACCTTGCCCTTTTTCTTGATAATTTCACCAAGGGTGGATTGTATTTTATAAGCAGGCACCTGTTCGGGGATTCTGCCATTTACCTGGTATAAAAAACAGGAGTCTGCGCACATTCCGCAATGGGCACAGATTTCAAGCCATGTCTTCATACGGGATTTAACCGTATTCTGGATGGTTTTCCAAAGCAGGTCTGAATCAATATCCAGATGCTTCATTTCTTCATAATATTTAGCACCACTTTTATCTGCCAAAAGTGTTGTAATGCCTTCGGCAGTTTCAATTGGTTTTTTGTTGCAAAGTGTTCCTTCCGGCATGGATTTATCTCCTTAAAACGTATTACAATAATTTATAATTACCAGGCCATTTTTGTCCCTTTTAAGCCGCCCCGCTTAATGCCGAAATCCATTCCAAGCTGGGCCCTTGAAGCAAAAAACAAAAAGACATGGGAAAGCTTGGTAAAGGGGATTGCAAAAAGAACAATTTCACCACTCAAGATATGCAGATTCAGCATAAGAGTATAGTCCCCGACCTGATATCTCGCAAGTAATCCGGTGATGAAAGGCGCCAATGATATTAAAAGGACGCCCCAATCTTTCCTGTCGGTAAGGATTCTGACTTCAGGAAGTACCAGCCGCCTTAAGGTAAGAAAAAGAAGACAGAAAACCGCAATCCAGGTGATTAGATCCGCAACAGATGTACTGATGGTGAACAATGAAAATCCCAGCTTTTCAGCAAGAAAAACATTATGGGCAATGAGGCATAGCGGTATAAAAACAGCACCAATATGAAATCCGAAAAAGGCAAAGGCCATGACCGGTTGGGTCCGCCAGCCATATGTCCCGTAGGGAATCAGCCATTTGTAAATGGACCGGACGGCTCCTTTAAACCCTGCACCGGGATAGGCTTTGTAAGCCACCCTGTCCAATTGCCAGGAAAGTCCTTTAAAGTATAAAACGAATCGTACAATCATTCCGATAATACAGACCCCGAGTGCCAAGTAAAAGACGGGTCCTGTTAATATTTCGTACATGAATGCCTCCATAGTCCTTATATATAATGATGTTATCGCCTGAACTTAATCATCCCGATCCGTGAGGTAGAGCCAGTACAGCGGCATGAAAATCAATATGCCTCCCATGATCAGGTAAGTGACGCCCTTGGTAAATGTCATAAAATCGTGGAGAGTAAAAAATTCCATATTTGTCTCCTGTTATTAGTGATGTTCTTCTTTATACTCAGGATGTTCATAAAGTATGGGCATCCTTGTTGCTATGAATTTGTAGACCACAACGCCGACAGTGACGATGAAAATGGTGGTTCCGATTTCCATGAAACTGGGGAAATATCTCTCTGCGCTGGGCAGGTGGTAATTAAAAGCGACCACAGATATATTGAGCCGGTTGAGTACAATGCCTAAAACGGTCCAGATAGCAGCGATTCTAATGAGTTTCGTATTTTTCTCCCTGGATCCCACACTATAAAGAATGGCTGGAAAGAGGACAAATCCGACCAATTCCAGCAAGAACCATGCTCCCCAGCCTGTGGTCAGGTAATGCCAATTATTATCCACAGAAATACCGATGATCTTGATACCCACATATCCCATCATAATAAAGGATGCTGCTTTACCGAATCCTAAGACAACCCCGTCGGCTTCAGCAAGATGGGTCTCATCCATTTTATCGTGCAGGTATCTGTGGGTAAGGGTGCCTTCAAAGATGACCATGGACATGCCGGCAAACATGCTGGATATAAAAAAGTAAACATGGATATAGCCGGAATACCATAAGGGGTGCAATTTTGAGGGAACAATCATAAACAATGCACCTAATGATGACTGGTGAAGTGTGGAAAGGATCACACCCAAAATGGTTAAAAGCAGTGTCAACCGGACCACCCAATTTCGGAGTTTTTTAAATCCCAGCCATTCAAAAGCCGCCGGCGTCCATTCAATGAACAATACGGTCAGGTATAAAAATACGCAAAGGCCTACTTCAAATAGTAGAGAGGATGTTCCCCGGGAAAGGATAAATGGGAATGTCAGTGACTGAGGCCTGCCCACATCATAATGAAGTGCAAGGACGACCAGGGCATAGCCTAAAAATGCGGTCAAAATGGCCGGTCTTACAGCTGAATGATAGCGTTTTAAACCAAAAATGTAGCAGGCTGAAGATGTGACGTATCCCCCGGCTGCCAGGGCAACACCACATAAAAGATCAAACCCGATCCAGATTCCCCATGGGTTGTTATTGTCAAGATTGGTCACCGTTCCCAGCCCTTTGGTGAATCTAAGGATGGTGAGGATTAGCCCGATCAAAAGAATAATACCGGTGATCACGTTAAATGGTGTGAAAAAATTCTTTTCACCAATGGGTTTTTCTTGTGCCATTTATTCCTCCTCTTTCCCGGTTTCATCAGATTCGGGTGCTTCGCCGGAATCATCATCAGCATCGTCTGCTATTTCTTTAGCAGCTTCTTCTTCAGCCTTTTTGGCTGCTTCCTCAAGGGCTTTTTTGACCTCATTGGTAACGGCGGTTTCTTTTTCTTTGGTCATTTTTTCCTTAAGCTGGGTCAGCTGCGTGTTCATCTCTTCATCTTTCTGGTCAACAGTCTCCTGAATTGCCTGTGCCTTTTCTTTCTCCGCAATTTTTTCTTTGCGTTTGGAAATGGCATAAACGCCGGTTAAAAGAACCGGCCACAACCCTACAACAATGGGGACTGCACCCAGGGGGCCGGCGGTAAGCTGAGGTGCCGGGGTAACCCCTAAATCTTCTCTCATGCCGATCTGCTCAAAAGGAACACTGGAAAGATAAAGCCAGCTTGTCCCGCCCATTTCTTTTTCGCCGTATACATGCGGGATATAAAGATCCGGTTTTTTGGTGATCCTTTTCCATGCAGTATTCACCAGTTTATCCCGATTACCAAAAATCAAAGCTTCTTTGGGACAAGATTCCACACATCCCGGTAGCTTGCCCTCTTTAATTCGGGGCAGGCACATAGTGCACTTGGTCACTCTTGGCGTTAAGGGGTCATTATAAGTATAGGCCGGAATATTAAACGGACAGGCCACCATACAATATCTGCAACCCACACAAAGAAATGAATCATAGGTGACCGCACCGGACTTATCCTTTTTCAATGCCTTGACAAAACAGGCAGAGGCACATGCCGGTTCCTGACAGTGGTTACATTGCTTTTTGGCAAAGATTGGCGGTGAGTTGCCAAACTTGTTTACCACTGTATAGGTTGCTTCTCCGGTCCGCCTTTTTTGATCTAAAACCTTCAGATCATCAAACGGTTTTTCCGGTTGAGCCAGTCCGTTCACTTCATTGCAGGCTTTTTCGCATTTTCTGCATCCAATGCATTTTGTGATATCATGCAGAACGCCAAAGCTATCAGGATGCCCTTTGAAGTCCTTGTTAGATGCGGCTTGGGCCTTGCCCATCACACCTGTGGTCGTCCCTAATGCTGCTGCTCCGAGACAGCTTAGAAACTTTCTTCGGGAAATAGCCATAAATCCACCTTTATTTATTATTATCTTTCACTAAGATACTCATTTTCAACTTTTTTTTTCATGACATTTAGTGCAGTCCGTGGGCAGCACGGTTTTGACTTCCATTTTCTGATGGCAGGTAATGCATTGCCCGTGGTAGGCACCTTTCAGTCCTGGTTTATCGGCCTTCAGGTCCGATGACTTTCCGTGACATGATGAACATTTGGGCGGTGTTAAAGAGGCTGGGCTGTTGTGGTGGCATCC
>JAAEMC010000007.1 GCA_024225895.1 Desulfobacteraceae bacterium
AAAATTTCATAACGATTTGAAAGCGACCATTGTGTCTATAATCAACCGCTTGAGGCCCTTGATGTAAAGGCGTTTATTTCTTTTTCCAGTGCTTATAGTGAATCAGATTTCAAAGGTTTTTAAAACTATTAACCAGATCGCTTTTTTTCCAGATATGGCCTGGCACAAGATGTGGGATTAGATGAAAATCCTTTTTTATTAAAATTTTTAATGTGTAACCATCATATTTATTCACTCCTAATCATCAACCCCCAAAGCACTGATTCAGCTTTCTTTCTCAGGCACTTTCAGAAAAAGCTCATTTACCCATAAAAAATAGGGCTTTTCTTTTAGCAAAAAACAAGTTTTTTAAATAAAAGGAGTAATTTCAAATGGTTGTAAGCGAATTGTTTCCTATTGACCATATTTGGTTTAAGTCTTCTTCCAAGCTGGAGATAATATGCCTTTAGTGAACAAAAAGAAAATAATTCAAGATAAATGATTCCCCCCTCCTAATTCCACAAGCGAAAAAGGGGGTGATCCAGCATCTTGAAGGCAGATGCAACCGAATTAACACCCAATTCTTCCCTGGCGCTGGACCCTTTAACTTCCAAAATCCCTTTCTGTGCCATCAACAAACAACCCAGTTTTTCTGATTTCTATAATAATGATACCTTTGCCGGTTCAAGGTTCCGTGGACATCAATATGCTTATATAGCGCGGTTACGGTCCCAGGCATTATCAACCAATATATTTTTCCAATGTTTTAAATACTATTTTCTGATTGATGGGCTTGGTGATATAGTCATCCATGCCCACTTCCATGCACTTCTCGGCATCTCCGAGCATGGCATGGGCAGTCATGGCAATGATGGGCAGATTTTTGTATTTTTCGTTTTGACGTATTTTCTGGGTTGCTTCATGGCCATTTAGTTCAGGCATTTGGATATCCATCAAAACCGCGTCATACACATGTGCAAAGACCTCAGCCACTGCTTCTTTTCCATTCTCCACAATTACCGGATGAATATCGACGGTTTCAAGAACCGCCTTGATGATTTCCTGATTGACCAGGTTATCTTCCGCAACCAAAATACGCATATCGTTAAATCGATTTTTCAATATTTCATTCTCATTAACGGTTTTGGCTCTGGCAAAATTGTGGGTTTCCTGAGTCCCTTTACTAAATACTTTAAAAATCGCGTTAAATAATTTAGAAGGGTTTACCGGTTTGGTCAAAAAGGAATTGACACCGGCTTCATGGGTGACTTGGCACTCCTTTTTCCGGCCAAATTCCGTCAGAATGATAACAGGGGTTTTAAGCCCCAGATCATTTCGGATTTGCCGGCAGATTTCAATACCGTCCATTTCGGGCATCATCCAATCCAGAGTGATCAAATCAAAAGGACATCCCAGGTTCAGTCGCTCTTTAACCATGGCTAAGGCTTCCCGGCTGAAATTAGTGGTTTCCACATGATAACCAAAGGAAATCAAAAGCTTTTTAATAATGTTTGCGCTATCGACATTGTCATCCACCACCAGCACACGTCGGCCCTTTAAATCTCCAGGTATGATGTATTTATCTTCATTATCCGGGTCCTGGCGGTATAGCTGAACGGTAAAAGAAAATGTTGCGCCCTGCCCGATCTTGCTATCCACCCAAATCTGCCCTTTCATCATTTCCACCAGTTGTTTGGAAATGGATAACCCCAGGCCGGTACCGCCATGTTTGCGAGTTGTGGAAGAATCTTCCTGGGAAAAGGGTTGGAACAGCCGTTTTTTAAATTCTGGTTTCAACCCAACTCCGGTATCACAGACGAAAAACGTGAAAACAGACGGGGTCGATTTCAACTTCTGGCTCTTTTTATCTGGGGCTTGCGATTCAGAGACCCCGAACCTGATGCTACCGCCCTTAGGTGTAAATTTTATTGCATTCCCCACCAGATTTGTGATTACCTGCTGCAACCGCAGAGAATCTCCGATCACCGCCAGGGGTGTTCCAGGTTCTATATCAATTAGCAATTCGATCTTCTTTTCCACGGCCTGGCTTGCAAAAATATCACCGATTCGTACCAATATGTCACTGATTTTAAAAGGTGCAAATTCCAATTGCAGTTGTCCGGCTTCGATCTTGGAAAAATCGAGAATTTCATTGATAATACCCAGCAATGAATGTCCGGAAGAATGAATGATAGAGAGGTATCGCTCTACCTTTGAGGAGCACTGTTCCCCCATTGCCAGATCTACTGCGGCAATCACCCCATTCATGGGGGTTCGAATTTCATGACTCATGTTGGCCAGAAAAGCGCTCTTGGCCAGGGCAGCCGCATGAGCAGCATCTTTGGCCTTGTGGAGTTTCCTGTTGGCTTCCTTGAGATCCAGGGTCCGCTCTTCCACCTTGTGTTCTAAAATTTGATACGAGTTACGGATATATTCTTCTGCCTTCTTGCGCTCGGTAATATCCTCCAGGAATCCTTCCAGATAATTAATATTACCGTTCTCATCTCTTGCCAGGCGTGCATGGATTGAAGCCCAGATAATCGTGCGGTCTTTCCGGAAAAGTTCAATTTCAAAATTTGAAACCTTTCCGCGGGCCTTTATTTTGCGAATAAGCTCAGCGTGCTGATCCCCCTTTACATAGAATTGAGATGAGATATCACGGACCTCCCGGATGAGTTCCATGGGTGAACCATAACCCATTATCGATGCCAGGGATGTATTGGCGCTGATGAAAGGCCCATTCATAGAGGCTTGGAAAATACCTTCCACGGCTTCATTAAAAATGGTGCGATATTTTCGTTCCGCTATTTTTAGAGATGCCTGATTTTCTTCCAGTTGACTAATTTTTTTGCGAATAGTGTTTTGCATCTCATCCAGGCTGCGGGCCAGATTTCCGACCTCATCCTTGCGGCTGGTTTGAATTTTCTCGTCAAGGATGCCGCTGGTAATACGCTGGGCACTTTGTTCCAGGTCCTTGATGGGTATTACAATCCGATTGACCACAAACCAGAGAGAAAACAGGGCGATCACGGTCATTCCCAGGCCGATACCCACTTGCTTCATCAAAGTTGCTGTAACCGGGGCCATGATCTGCTCTTCTGGCACCTGGATCAGTACCGCCCAATGGTACTCGGAATTACCGAAATGCAGTGGGATCAATGTCTTGAGCATCTTGTGATCAAAATAATTTGTTCCATTTCCGGATTGTACAAAGGGCTGAACGGATTTCCAATCCGTTTTCAGTACATCCTGGATATGCCTGCCCACGAATTCACTCTGCCCGGTGAACCCGGCAATTTTGCCATGGTGGCTTATGAGCAGCATTTTTGCTGTTTTGCCGTAAAGGTCAATTCTATCGGCCAATGTCTGAAGGAAATCAGTTTGCAGATCAATACCGACGATTCCGTAAAATTCACCATTGAAAATTATAGGGGCTGTACAGGACACCACTGAAGTTTCCTGATTTTGAATCAGTCGTTTATTAGGTGTTGAGACAAAACTGCGCAAAGTTTCTTGGGGAACGAGATAAAAATCGCCTTGACGGATATTGAATAACGGATCTGTTTCAATTGAGTTATAATGGGTTAGTGCCCGGCATGATATTTCACCAGTGATAATATTGCGTGACCAGTAAGGGATAAAACGACCGGTCTGATCATGAAATTCCTTGTTTTTGTATTCATCATCCATAAAATCGAATTGATTGGCTTCCCAGGCGGTATAAACCGCAAGAAAATCAGGATTGCGTTTTAAAGCATTTTTTAAAATAACATTTATCTCAAATCTTGACAGGCTTGACACCACAGTCGGGTCTAAAATGACTGAAAATGTATCGGCCAGGGATAAGACGCTCTGCAGTGCAGGCTCAATGGCGGTTTTAATCTCCTGGGCTTCAGCATGGGCCAGGCCGATGGTATTACTTTGTGCCATGCGAAGGGCACGGTCCCTAAGAATAACAGTTGAATAGGAAATAATAGCAATGGCCGTGATTAAAAGGCAAATGCCCGCCAGAACCATTATTTTAGTTCGCAATGAACTTAATTCCAACATCTT
>JAAEMC010000008.1 GCA_024225895.1 Desulfobacteraceae bacterium
AGATCAAGGAAGATCAAAATTTTAACCAGAGGAATACATGAAGTATTTGTCAGGATTAAAATTCTGCTGCCAATGCAGTAATTGAAAAAACAGGGAATTTTCGTACAGTCACTGTCTAATCTCTGCTAAAGGCGACGACTTGGTTTCGCCCATTCTGTTTGGCTTGGTAGAGGGCTTTGTCTGATTTGGAGATAAACTGCATCATATCGGTTTCTTTGGCTGGAATGGTGGTACTGGCGCCGATACTCACATTATTATCAAACTGTTCTCCATCCACAACCACGGATATTTTAAGCTGAGCCACCTGTTGTAAAATCTTTTCAGCAATATGCAGGGCACCGGCTTCATCAGTATCCGGAAGAACACATATAAATTCTTCCCCGCCAAACCGGGCGGTAAAATCAGCCGGCCGCTCAATACAGGACTCAATGGTCTTTGCGATAGTCTGAAGGCACCGGTCCCCTTCAATATGTCCATGGGTGTCATTAAATTTCTTAAAATGATCAATATCCACCATGAGCAGGGAAATCGATACCTTTTTCCGCAGGGCGCGTTTCCACTCAATTGCAAAACTGCGATTAAAAAACCTTTTATTGGGGATATTGGTCAGTTCATCATACCAGGAGAGATGCTCGATTTTTTCCCTGGCGAATTTCAGTTCCAGGTGGGTATGTATCCGGGCTAAAAGCTCCCTTCTATTAAAAGGCTTGGGTACAAAATCCACCCCGCCGGCATCAAATCCTTTGATTATTTCCTCAACATCAGAGACCGGTGTTAAAAAAATGACGGGGATGTGGGCAGTTAGCTCGGTTTGCTTTAATGCGTTACAGGCTTCATAGCCATCCATTTCAGGCATCTGTACAGCCAACAAAATAAGGTCCGGCGGATTTGAAACTGCACAGGAAAGCATCTGTTCCCCGTTGGTTGCAACAGAAATCTCATATCCCCATTCCTCCAGCATAATGCCCAGCACAGTTAAATTTGTTTCAATATTATCCACCAATAAAATCTTAGGAGCAGATGAACTATCATAATATCGATGTGCCATTTATATCCCTTTTTCAATAAACCAGCTGGACAAGCCGTAAGAATAGTTCATATCAGCATTATGAAATCGGTCCCAAATTGTATTTTTCAATATGATTCCCACTATTATCTGTCGTTTATCTCTTCATCTTGCTGATTCAAGACTTGAAATACTTGTGAATCCAACCTTTTTATGATTTCACAAATCAGGGTAATTATCAACGCAAATGTACAATCCAGCTATCTGCGCTGTTATTGCCGATCATATGACCTATGTTTGTTCCCAGGACAGTTGGATAAATTCCAGGATCTCCTTTAGGACAAAATATTTGGTCAATGCCTGCGCAATCTCTTTTTGCGTGGGTTTTGCACCCGTGGTCTTTTCCACAAACTCTTCGATTTTGCGGATGGATGCCACAAGACTGGGGTCAATTGTATCAATATCACTCATTATCAGATCCTTGTTCTTCGTACCGTTTCAATTTCTTTAGCAATGTTTTCCGTGTGATGCCCAGACGCCTGGCTGCTTCACTTTTATTCCCGTTTGATGATTCCAATGTGGACAGAACCACCTTTTTTTCCACCTGGGCTAAGGGAATGTCTTTCAAATCAGGGGCAAACAATGATGCTTTGATATCATCTTTGTGAATAAACGGAAGATCTTCCATGCAGATATAATCCGATCTTGTGAGAACAACCCCCCTTTCCACGGTATTCATCAATTCCCTCACGTTCCCGGGCCAGGCATACCGGATCATGGCATCCATGGCATCCGGGGCAAATCCTTTTATCTGCCGGTGGTTCTTTTTGGAAAAGTCCTTTAAAAAATGCAATGCCAACTTGGGGATATCCTCTTTTCTTTGTGTTAAAGGCGGCACATCCACGGTTACCACATTTAAACGGTAATAAAGATCGTGCCTAAATTTTCCCTGTTCAGACCATTCTTTAAGATCTTTGTTTGTTGCAGCAATCACCCGAACATCAACTTTTAGGGTGGTTTCACTGCCCACCGGCGCAAACTCCTTTTCCTGGATGACGCGCAAAAGCTTGGCCTGCATAGGCAACGATATTTCACCAATTTCATCCAGCAGGATACTGCCCTTATGCGCTAAAAGAAATTTTCCCTTTCTTTTTTTATCAGCCCCGGTAAATGAGCCTTTTTCATGGCCGAACAATTCGGATTCCAAAAGGGTTTCCGTAATGGCGGCACAATTAATCCTCACAAAAGGATGGTGCTTTCTGGGAGAATTAAAATGAATGGCCGAAGAGACCAGCTCTTTACCGGTTCCCGACTCCCCGGTCACTAGGATATTGGCATCGGTGGG
>JAAEMC010000009.1 GCA_024225895.1 Desulfobacteraceae bacterium
ATAATTCTCAGATAAACCTTTTTGGGCGGCAATTTTAAAACAGCCTGGTTCTACATCGTACAAAAACAGACAAGCGGCTTTTCCAGCCATGGTATCAATAGCGCTCTCAACGACAAGATCCAGGAGCGGTTTAGTCCGCTTGGTGGTGCCGAATTTCCTGTTGACCCTGCAAATGGTGGTAAAATAATCTTCTTTCTTAGTCATAATAGTTACCTCTTATTGCCAAAGAGTTATTATTATTCTGCTTACTTTTTTTTGATGGTACTTTTAACCGGAACTTTGCGTTTTCCGGACTTTTTCTGCTTTGCAGCAGTTGATTTCTTTTTTGGGGCACCCGCTTTGGCAGCACCCGCTTTGGTGGCACCCATTTTCTTTTTGGCACCCATTTTCTTTTTGGCACCCATTTTCTTTTTGGCAGCTATGTTCGCATTTGTCCTCACATTGTACTTAAAGGGAGCATCCCATTGATGGAGCCATTGAGAAATTTTGGGAACTAATTCCTTTTGGCACTTGGAACTTACAAAAATCCCGATATGACCGGTATCCAAAACCAGATCCTCAGTATTTTCGCTGCCCACAAAAGTCGTAGTTTTCACACAGGATTTTAATGGGACCAGGTGGTCATATGTTCCGTATATATTTAAAACAGGCATGCTCACTTTTCTTAAATCCACCAGCTTGCCATCCAGTTTCATTTTATTTTTGATCAGCAGGTTTTCTTTGTAACAGTCTTTAATAAATTGCCTGAAGGTCTCTCCGGGTACATCCGGGCTGTCAAAAATCCATTTTTCCATACGGATAAAATTTTCAACAAAGGTTTTATTATTCATGTTTTCCATGAATCCAACATACTTATCAATCATCAGCCGCGCCGGATTGAGCATTAAAAACCCCAGGTTTAAGAGATCACCCGGCATGTTTCCATAGGTCTCCACCAGCCGGTCCTGATCAATGCCATCCACCCATACATGCAAAAGCCCGTCATTGGTATCATAATCCGTGGGCGTCACAATGGTGATCAAATTTTTAACTTTTTGGGGGAACAAGGCGGAATACATCAATGAAAAGACCCCGCCCATGCAGATACCCATGATATTTACCTTATCCACATCCTCGGTTTCGCAAACATGGTCCACCATGGTATCAATATACCCGGAAACATGATCGTCAATTGTCAAATACCGATCCTTCCGGGTGGGATATCCCCAGTCAATCATATACAGATCAATCCCTTCGTCCAACAGACTTTGCACTACACTCCTGCCGGGCTGAAGATCCAGCATGGTTTCACGGTTTACGAGGGCATAAATAATTATCAAGGGTGTTTTTACACGGGTTTTGGCGGTTGCTTTATAGTGTTTGAGTTTAACTCTGTCTTCTTCATATACGATATCGTAAGGCGTTTTTGCTATATCTGTCTTTAAATCTCCCATCAGGACATTGGGGGTTTGGTGGGTATGAACGGTTGCTTTTTGAGCATCCTTGACCAGCTTGGAAATCATTAAATCTACAAATGCCTGGGGATGTTGGCTCATATGGTTCACCTCTTTGGTATCTAAAAAGAAAAGTCCTTGTTATTTTCCATTTTCAAGCGCTTTCAACCGCTTGCCCATCTGCTTTATTTTCTTTTGCAATACATAATGGTCCTTGTATAATTCATCCATATCCTTGTTGGACGGGATGGGAAGTATCTGAATCAAATCCTGGAGCATTTCATGCCGGGCAAGATTGAAATCCGTCATGCTTTTCAGGGCATTGCTCATGGCTTCCAGGTAATCGGGTGACTTAAACAGGGTCATGTAATGCCCTTCCAGGATTTTGATCCATAATTTGTAAAATTCCTGGGAATTATCCGGAATATTGCCGCTTTTGGCAATTTCATCCAACTTCTCCTGCATCACCTGCATGGATTTTTCCAAAGGCAGGTTTAAAATCCGTGAAAACTCTGCAGCCGCATTCTGGAATATGTTGTATTTATCCATCATGGCGCTGAAACGCTCTTGGTACTGACGCGCCAGTCCAAGTTTGGGCATCTTGTAAATCTTGGAAAATTCCTTGTCATACATTTTTGCCCATACCTTGAACATGTTCTCATCTAAATTTTCAAAGGAATAGGGTTGGGTAGTCTTACCCAGGTTAGATAGTTTATCTGAAAATTGTTTTTGAAGTTTATAATATGTTTCCCATCCAGACTCGGCCATTTTCATGCCCACTTCCGGCATGGCGCTCAGGCCTGTGGTCATGGCATTGAAAATTTCCGGGTCATTGAGTGAGGCAAATATGCTGCTCCAAATTTTCTGGGCAGAATTCATGGAACTCGCTGTTTTTTTTGAGCTCCATTTAAATGCTTGAAAAGGAGGGACCTGTCCGGGCTGCGCCTTGGCAGAGCCGGGTGAGAAATCCTTTATCATGGTGTTAAACGCTTCAGCAGATTTCATCCAGGCGGACAGAAACGACTTTGGATCAAATGCTTCCTGCTGTTTTTCATTCATGGGCACCTCTTTTAATGATCTGTATCAAAGATTAACTCTTTTAAAAAAACCGCCTGAAAAATTGATACTGTTTTAAAAAGACCATTGTCAAGCAATTCTGTTGCAACGCAACAATAATATTATTACTCAAATGTTAAATTGCTTTTATTTTAGGGCTTTTCAAAAAATACAATGATTTTGCATTACAATTTTCTTAAACAATTCAGCTTTTTTTTCCGGCAGTTCTGGACTTTGCAGTTGATGTGGTTTTTTTCGCAGTACTTTTCTTAGGAGCGGATTTGGCTTTTGGGGCAGCTTGTTTTTTTTGAGGTGCGTCCACGGTTCCAATGCTGCTGAATTCATTCATCAATTTTTTAAATTGATCACTCTGAAGACCGACAATCTCATTTAATTTCTCAACCACATCAGTTTTTCTTTCGCCCCTGTCCTCCATCATCATTCTTAAATGGGTGATAGTTTCTTCCTGGTCCTGGACCTGTTTTTTTAAAGCTTCATATTTTTTTACCAATTCCACGTGTTTCTTACGTGGAATGGCGTCAAACAATTGTAAATAAGCTTCAAAGGAATGGGAAAAATTCGAAAACGCCTCTTTCTGCATGGCTTCAAAATCATTGAATTTATTTTGTTTTTCACTTTCCTTGGTTTGAATGCCATAGAATTTCAGGAACATATCATTCATCTCTTTCATTCCTGAAAATCCCTTTTCCATCCAATTTGTCATTTCTTCCATCTGCTTTTGCCCTTTCGCTGCTGTCAACATAGTGTTCCCCCAAAATTCTAAAAAGTTCTTATCCATTGTTATTTTCCTTTTATTTATTTGCCTGGGCCGCAAGATCCATATGGAAGCGGACCGGCCCCCGGTACTTACCTTTAAAACGCTTCTGAAGTGCATATTCGGAATCAGGATGGGACCAGGATGTGGCAATACCTAAATGCCCTTTAGGAAATACACACAATTCTGCATCAATAAATTTCAATGGTGCCCGGGCACAATCACCGTCCACAAGATCGTCTTTTTGTGCAATACTGATGTGATACGAAATATTTTTTTCCTTGAGGTAGTTAAAATTTAATTTTCTGTCAAACAACGTCACCGGCAGCGTACCATCGTTGCCAATGGGGTTGTTATAGGTGGCAAAGGTACAATCACATATTTTTTTTGGAATATCTGTCCGCTCATAAAAAAGCCAGTAATTGAGTGCTGCGGCTGTTGGATTTATTTTTATCTGATCCTTTTGTAAATAGAACATGGCAAAATCCCGGTAAAAAGAGGCCACAGGAGATTCTTTTTCCATACTCATTATTTTATAGACCCAGCTCATAACCCGGCCATCCACCACTTTATTGCCGGAAGGAAGAATCTTTACCGAATGCTCCATATCCCTGTACCGCGGTGGTAACAGTGAATAATATTTTTTTAAAGAATTACTCTTGGTGCCGTCAATGGGAGAAACGCAAGTTATCAGCGCATCCACAAGAGTGTCAAGCTCACCGGATAATAGATTGGTGAGCGCAACAAAACCGCCCTGACAATATCCGTTCAATGTCACTTTATTTTTATGGATATCTTTTATCTTCTTTAAAAAACAGGCCATGTCAGTGCAGTCGTCTTCCGGGCTCATTGTCTGGACTGCCGGGGTTGCTGCCACTTCCTTCAACACCCGAAGATAGGTTGGAATTCCCTGGTCTGCAAAGGCATTGACATAGCTCTTCTTTTGACCTCTCAAAAACATGAGAATATTGGATCCCAGTACATAGGGCGGAATCACCAGAACAGGCTTCCCGTCTTCTTGGATACCCATGTTTTTATCACTGGGGTTTATCTGGTAAAGATAAAACCGGTCTGTTTCAGCAACCAGTGTTGCATCCTTGCGGTCAAGGTGCACCCCGAAATCATTTTTTGCGGCTTTGACAGCTTTGGGGTATTCATGCACCAGAATGTTTAATGCCTGGTTATTGTGTTTAAGAATATCAAGGAGTTCTTTGTCATCAGGATTAGCCATTAACTTGATAAACGCCGGCAGCACTTTGGGTATTTCAGAAAAATAAAAATCGCTCACGGATCTAACCGCCCCTCTGCCCCCCTCTGACAGAAGAAAAAAGTTCATCTGATTCAGAAGAGTATAATCCAAAAGGGTTTGAAGGGGCGATTTTGTCCAGATTTTCTTTGCTTCAACGTTAAAGAGGCATTGGGAAGCCGGCCAGACCGGCTCCATAAAAACACCTGCGTACTTAAAGAGTCCTGTCCATAACGTCTGGATGTTTTTGAGGCCTTCCAGCATGGTCATGCCGGAAGAATAATTTTGATCCATTATTTTTCCCAGAAAGGCTGTGTGCTCCATTTCTTGGCTATGCTTGAAAATTGACTCAGGTTCTATCATGGTTGTTTCCTGTCAGCCTTATAGGAAGAATAATGGTTAGTTCAATGGTTTTTCCTTTTTGCTATTCATTGAAATATGTTTCAACTTTGGAAAAATTTTCATCTGTCAATTTTTTAAATTCATCGCAACTCTTTTTATAAGAGTCTACCCAGCTTTGCATAACTTTTTTGCCGTCTTCAGGCAGCCAGGGATTCTGATCAATCATGCTTGAAAAAGCTTTTTCGGTTTGATCTTGAACCATTGTCATGGTGCTGAATGTGTTATCAAAAGCTGTTTTGTTAAAATCAATCATCTGTTTTAAAATCACTTTTTGTTCCATTTTTTTTCTCCATAATTTAAAATGTTTTTGGTTTTTATTTAAACTTAAACCCTATTTGTTAAAACAGGGTTTAACCCTCTTGGTTAAAATAGGATTCAACCTTGGTAAAACTCTCATCCACGCTTTTCTTAAATGTTTCGCGCCCGTGCTTATACGTTTTCACCCAGTCTTCAATAGCTTTTTTGCCTTCTTCGGGAAGCCAGGATGCCTGATCAACAAAATTCGAAACCACTTTTTCCGTCTGTTGCTGAACCATACCCATTGCTTCAAATGTATTATCAAATGTAAACTTCTGAAAATCGATCATTTGCTTCATCATACTTTTTGGTGTCATTTTGGTCCCTCGTTTTATGTCTAATTAATATAAAAATTTTTGCTTTGCACAAAAAATTAAGAGTCAGGTGTGATTATAAGTTCAATGAATTGAGATTCCCAAGTGCTATCCGTTGTTTCAAAATTTTTCCTTGCTCATTTCTAAAGTACAATATAGTATGGTATTTAAACGTGTCAAGCGTATTTTTTGCAT
>JAAEMC010000010.1 GCA_024225895.1 Desulfobacteraceae bacterium
AAAACAAAATAATTTTCAATAATGAGGGGCACAGATTAAAACCCGTCTAAATTGTGATCCAATTTTCCTTGACTTTGGTTCTGTAAAACGCTTGTGTAATAAAAAACAAATTCAAACCAAAAAAGAATGGAAAGGGGACAAATGGAATACCAGTTGACAGAAGCACGGATTCATTTGGATGCCATAAAAAAAAATATTAATAACTTAAAAAGCCTCCTTAGCAGCAACACAAAATTCATGGCAGTGGTCAAAGCCGATGCCTATGGACATGGTGCAACAAATATAGCATTAAAAGCCCTGGAAAGCGGTGCCCACTGGCTTGGGGTGGCCCGGTTTGAAGAGGCCCTTCACATAAGGCACAACAAAATTTGTGCCCCCCTGCTTGTCTTTGGATATGTTCACCCAAAGCATGTAAGCACAATTTATGACCGGGATATCATTTCAACTATTTATGACTACGATATGGCAAAGGCCTTATCAAAAGCAGCATGCAATGACAATATAACCATTAGAGCCCATTTAAAAATCGATACCGGCATGGGAAGAGTCGGTATCGTTTTTGGCCCGGATCAGGTGGATTCAAAATTAAGGAAAACTATTGTCCGGGAAATCAAAAAAATCCTGGGGCTGCCGGGACTTAAAATAGAAGGCATATACACCCATCTTGCTGCATCAGACAATAAAGATACAACCTATACCCACCTGCAACTGGATGCATTTGACACACTGCTTTTGACCCTGAAAAAAGAGAACATTAAATTTAAGATGTGCCACGCCGCAAACAGTGGCGGTATTTTGGCTTTTCCCCGGTCCCATTATGATATGGTCCGGGCCGGGATTTCCATGTACGGCCTCTACCCATCCCCTGAAATAGACAGATCAAAGGCCGTACTTTTCCCGGCAATGACATTAAAATCCATTATTACATCGGTTCGAAAAGTTCCCAAAGGATTTAAGGTCAGTTATGGAATGACCCATGAAACCAAAGAAAAGACAATGCTGGCATCTGTGCCGGTGGGCTATGCTGACGGGTTTTCCAGGCTTTTTTCATCCAACGGCGTGATGCTGGTCAAAGGGCAAAGAGCCCCTGTTGTGGGCAGGGTATGCATGGATCAAACCGTCATAGATATTGGACATATCCCCAATGTAAAACCAGGGGATCAGGTAATTCTCATGGGCGAGCAGGGCAAAGAATCCATTACGGCGGATGAACTCGCCAATTTAGCCGGCACCATAAATTATGAAATCGTATCCTCCTTGACCGCAAGGGTTGAAAAAATAATTTTTTAGCCCCACAGCATAAAAATAATTTTTTGCAGGGACCTAAATACACCATCAAATTCCACAACATGTCACAATAACAGCAAAAAGGCACACCCCTGGCCACCATCAAGGTATCAGGTGCAAGGCACCAAGGAGGGGGGGCAATTGCATTTTTGTATTCATGATAACTCGTTTAAAAAAATCAACAAAAATGGTATAGTTGTTTTCAAGTAAGCTTCTTTCAAAAAAACTCACAAAAAAAAGGGATATGGTTTTGGAATCCAAGGCGTTAGAAGTTAACCTGACCGAGACAAAGGTCGATGTAACCATAGATAAAAAGTATAAAGTTCTTCAGGATATCGTTTCACCTTATTTCGGTATCTTAAAACGGATGAACATTTTTTTGACCGAAGTATGCCATGATTTTAAAAACTGGCATTTTATAATAAGTGAAACCCGGCATTTTGTGCTGCATTATTTCTATCTTTACAAACCCCACCCCCAAGGGGAAAAGGCCCTGTCCCTTTTTGTCGATATTTTTCTTAAAGCATTTGAGTCCAACGAGCCCAAGGTCAGTGTCAAACATGATGCAGTGGATAATCTCATGCTCTTTTTACAGCACATCATAAAAGAGTCCAAAGAAGAAGTGGATAAATTTTTCCCCGTGCTTGACAGGGCCCTAAGCAAAATCACCCAATATGAGGATGAAGATTTTTATTATTTTGTCAGAAGCTATTACCAGCCGGATAAACTTGCCCATATGCTGCTGCCTCATATAGGAGACAACAAACCGCTTTGCAATACATTAAATCAATTTCTGTTAAAATATTACCAATACGGGTTTGACTATTGGCTGAGGCAGGAAGATCCCCTTTCCTGGGTAAATGAAAAAATTGAGGATCAAAAAGT
>JAAEMC010000011.1 GCA_024225895.1 Desulfobacteraceae bacterium
GATTTTATGAAGTTAGGAATCGTTACAAAATAACTTGATCTAAATTGTTTCCAAAAACCCTTAAAAGACTGGATATTTTGAAAACAAAAGATCAAATAATTTTGGAGCCGATCCTAAGTGATAAACTATTGCTAATGGTGGCTTTAAACTGAAAATCCTGACTAACCAACCCTGGTATACAAATTGAACCGGGGGAAACTAAAACATGAAAAAAGAGCGGCCGATCTATTTTAACGACCCGGATGAACTTGTCGAATATGTCATAGATAAAGTGGGCTTGAATATTACCGTAGGCATGTGCCTTGGCATGGGTAAGCCCAACCACTTTATCAATGGGTTATATAAAAAAGCTAAACATGATCAGAACCTGAATCTAAAACTTCTTACCGCAATTTCTTTAGAACCTCCCACATGGTCCAACGAGTTGGAACAAAGGTTTATGAAGCCGTTGGTTGATAGGGTATGGAATGGTTATGTCAACCTGGATTATATTACGGCTGTAAGGGAAAACACCCTGCCACCTAATGTAAAGGTCAGCGAGTTTTTTTATAAAGCCGGTGGTTTCATGAATAATGTCCACATGCAACAAAACTACACCAGCACCAACTACACCCATGCACAAAGGGATATCAGAAACAATGGCATGAATGTGGGGGCCCAGTTGGTGGCCGCAAAGAATCTCAACGGTAGTACCAGATTCAGCATGAGCTGTAACGCAGACACCTCGCTGGATGCCTTTGCAGAGATCCGGCGACAGCAAAAAGAAGGCAAACAGGTGCTCAACGTGGGTCAAATCAATTTTAAATATCGCGGATGCCAGGTTCCAGCAAAAATTATTGCAGCAAGCCAAAAAAACTAAAAAAGTGGAGCCCCACTACCAGATCCCGGACTGTTTCCGCAACAATTTTCCTGAGCGGCTGAAAAAAACAATGGCCAGGTTCAAAGAAAAAAACCTGTTTCCTGTGTTCCCGTTTGGAACAGCCTTTACTGATGAAGAAATCGCCATTGGGAAATCCCTCAAGGAATTCAAGGAAAAAGTGGCAGACAGCAAAACTGCTATCCTGCCCGGCCTGATGGGCCAGATGATTTCTTCGATACCCCGAAATGCAAAACCCTACCTGGAAAGAATGGAATTGGATAAACCGGGCAGCTACCAGGAAAAACTCATGCAAAAATTGGTTGTCTTTGCCCTGAAGCAAGCAGGTCAGATATAATACAAGACTTGTAAGATCAACTTCTTGTTATTTTTAAGAGAATGAAAAGATATTAAAAAAAAGCCGCCATTCTTTGTTGTGTTAAACTCGAAAAAAAATGAAATACAACTTGACACTGATAACGCAATGCGTCATAGTCGTGGACAAAAAAACAAAATCCACTATAGGTAAACATTGTTTTAAAAAAGTATTTGCATTCATGGGCAAATATATTTTATGGTATTGCCGTCTTTATTAATGCCGCTTTTGCACAAAGAGTAAAAATATGTCCGTTTAAATTAATTATCAACAAAAGGGGGGATAATCATGCAGTTTAAGGATTACCGGAATGTTCACCAAATGCTTTGTGAAACCATTGACTCGTATTCGGATCAGTCCGCGTACCGGTGGTTAAACAAAGACACAAAATTCGAGACTGTAACCTGGAAGGAGTTTTACAGCCAGGTAAAGGCGGTTTCCAAGGCATTGATCGCCCTTGGCGTTGAAAAAACAGACAAGGTGAATATTTTAAGTTACACCTCTTACAAATGGGTGTTAACGGATATGGCCAACATGTGCATTGGCGGTGCAACAGTCGGCATCTACCAATCCAATCTTCCCAAGGACTGTCAGTATATTATCGATCATTCCGATGGGGTTGTCATCTTCGCAGAAAACCAGGCCCAACTTGATAAAATTCTTGAAATCAAACAAGAGATCCCCAACATCAGAAAAGTCATCATGCTCAGTGGTGAAGGCCTGAATGACGATTGGGTTATTTCCTATGATGAATTTTTAGACCTCGGCAAAGAAATTGACACCAGCGAATTTGAAAAAAGAGCAGCCCAGGTAACGCCTGACGATATTGCAGGGATCGTATATACTTCCGGTACAACAGGAGTTCCCAAAGGCGCCATGCTCACCCATGACAATATTACCTTCACAGCTCAATCCGTATATCAAAGCGGTGAATTCCATGATGGGGAAGACATGTTTCTCTTTTTGCCCCTGGCCCATGTGTTTGCCAGGACCTGCAGCCATGCGGCAGTGATTACCGGAAACCGCACCACATTTGCCCGCAGTATAGACACCCTGTTGGAAGACTTTGGACTGGCACAACCCCACTGGTTCATCAGTGTGCCCAGGGTTTTTGAAAAAATCCACACAAAAATTATCAGTGGTGTTGAAGCCAAAGGTGGCATTGCTGAAAAACTTTTCAACTGGGCCTGTTCCGTTGGAACCGAAGTCAGCCACTGCAAAGTAGACAAACTGCCCATCCCGTTTTTAACCAACCTGAAATATAAAATTGCAACAAAACTCATATTTTCAAAAATACATAAAGCCTTGGGTGGAAAGGTTAAATGGTGCATCAGCGGCGCCGCCCCTCTGAACCCTGATATTGCACGCTTTTTCCATGCAGCCGGCCTGCTGATCTTAGAAGGTATCGGCATGACAGAGAACACATCCTTTTCCAATGTTAACCGCTTTGACCTATACGATTTTGGTGTTGTCGGCCCGCCCGGCGCTGGCATCGAACATAAAATAGCCAATGACGGGGAAGTGCTTTTTAAAGGCCGCAATGTCATGAAGGGCTATTACAAGATGCCTGACAAAACCACAGAGACCTTCACCGATGACGGCTGGCTTATGACCGGCGACCTGGGCGACATTGATGAAAATAATGTATTAAAAATCACCGGCCGTAAAAAGGATATCATTATCACGGCCGGCGGCAAAAACATTGCCCCGGCTGCCATTGAAGGCCTTATGGCCACTTCCAAGTATCTCAATCAGGTCTGTGTCATTGGCGACCAGCGAAAATACCTTTCCGCCATTGTGACATTGGATGAAGATAATATCCTGGATTTTGCCCAGGCCAACAACATTGATCATACCGAATATGAAGACCTGTTTTCCAATGAAAAGGTAATGAATCTGATCAATGCGGAAGTGGAGGGGAAAAACAAAAATCTGCCCTCTTTTGAAACCCTTAAAAAGGTGGTCATTGTGCCGGAATTCACCATTGAAAACAAAATGATGACTCCGACCTTTAAAATTAAAAAGAACGTGATTAAAAAAGAATATGAAGAAGAGATAGAAACTCTGTATTAAGCTTAATGTGCTGACATGGAGGATAGAAGTCAGGAGTCTGTTGGATATTTGTTTAAGGGGAGCGTAATATTTTAGCTCCCCTTATTCTTTTTAAAGAACAATAATCTCAGGTTCCTGGTTGCAATGGTTTAAAAATTTCACCAGATCTTCCGAGGTAATAGTGGTGGTGGCCGTATTGACAAGAGGATGGAAATTTAAAAAACGGTTATCCATCATTTCCTTGTCCAGGATGATTTTCACAGGCTGGTCTGTTATATTGACAGCCGCAAAGGGAGTTACAGCACCCGGGATTACACCGAGGACAGCATCTAAAAGATCTGGTTTGCCGAAAGAAGGGCTTTTGGCGCCAATTTTTTTGGCAACCTCTTTGATCTTTATAGGCTTATCCGACAATGTTACCACCAAAAACAAATTCTTTTTCTTATCCTTGAAAAAGAGATTCTTGGAGTGGACGCCTTCAATACCCTCATGGTGCTTGTCCGCTTCTTCCACTGTATAGACAGCAGGATGCTCGTGGTTCTCATATTCAATGCCGATTTCTTCCAATACGTTTAGCAGCTCTTCCTGGGTTTTTAACATATATGCCTCTTTTCATTCACGGTTTAACCTGGAAAACTACCCTTGTGTGGGTAGTATTTCACCAATATCCATTATTTTAAATTTATGGGGATCAAGGTTTTGTGTTTTTATGTATTCTTTTAATTCCAGCGCCGGAAACCCCACAGGTTCATCCCCTAAATGAAAAGTACCCCACTGGGTAGGGATAAAAAATCTGGCCTTCAGATCTTTAAAGGCCTTTACAGCCTCTGGAATATTCATGTGCTGGTAATGCATGAAATACCGGGGATGATAGGCGGTTGTAGCCATGAATGCATAATCAATATCCGGGTATTTTCTACCGATCTCCTTGAATCCTTTAAAATAACCGGAATCACCGCCGAAAAAAATAGTGGTATCCCCTGTTTTTAAAAGAAAGGCTGCCCATAAGGATTCATTGCGCTTTTGTCCGATCCGCATGGACCAGTGCTGGGCAGGCAGGCAGATCAAGGTCGTATCATTGTCGATTCTGTGCTCTTGCCACCAGTTCATTTCAACCACATGGGGTTTGTTCATCTTTTTCACAAAATCCCCCAGACCCTCAGGCACATACACTTTTGCAGCGCTGGGCAGATTTTGAATGCTGTGCTCATCTAAATGATCATAATGATTGTGGGAGATAATTATGTTTACGTCTTTTATAGACTGATTGAATTCTTCCAGGGAAATAGCCGGCGGGGTGACTCTTGGCGGCAGTAAGGCCCGTTTTGAAAAGATAGGATCTGTCAGCCAATATTGTCCATTAACTTTTACAAGAAAGGTATTATGACCGATCCAGAGGATAAAGTCGCCGTTTGCAAGGGTTATTCGCCTTTGAACATCCTTTAAAACAGCCGGTCGGAACGTCTCTTCCTTTTCTGAATAGTCTGGATTGCTGAATATTTTCCAACCCAGGACCTCAAAAAAATGTTTGTCCCTCATTTTCATCCAAGGACTGAAAAACACTCCATCCTTTTTATTGGGTTTGTAAAGGTTCTCAACCTTTGTATTTGCAACTTTCCCGGCCCAGTCTTTTTCCGTAAAATTCTTCTTGTCTCCGGATGCACGGGATCCAAGGATGAATATCAAACCCAAAAAGGCTGTAACGGCAATAATACAGGCTATCTTATTATTAATGTCAGTCCATTGTTTTGGAGGCTTAAAAGCAATCATAACCGTACAATATAAAACTGATTTCAGTCCTGGCAAGGCCTTTTGCTTACGAAATATCAATTTCCACCTGGTTGCGGATCAGATCCTCAAAGGTATCTCTCTTACGGATGAGTTTTGCTTTTCCATTGATGACAAGAACTTCTGCCGGGCGATACCGCGAGTTATAGGTGGAGGCCATACTGTAGCAATATGCGCCGGCACTCAGGATAGCGATAAGATCCTTTTCTCTTACCTCATTTAACACCCTGTCCTTTGCAAAGGTATCGATTTCACAGATATTGCCCACCACATTATAGGGTTTCAGATCACCGTCCGGGTTGGAAACATTGATAATCCCGTGGTAGGCATTATAAAACATGGGCCGAATCAGGTGGTTGAACCCGGTATTCAACCCGATAAATTCCTTGTACCCATTCGTTTTTCTGACCACGCACTCGGCAAAAAGAACACCTGAATTGCCTACAAGATACCGTCCCGGCTCAAACCACAACTCTAGCTTACGGCCATAGGCTGTGCAGAATTCCTGAAATTTTACATCAAGCTTTTTTCCCAGGTCCACGACATCAATTACCTTATTGCCGTCCCCCACATCCAGCTTGATACCGCCGCCAAAATCAATAAATTCCACATTTTTGAATCCCATGGCAATATCAAAACCCACCGGGGCTCCATTTATAAAAACCTCTGAAGACATAATCACAGAACTGGAGTGGATATGGATTCCCTGGATATCCAGGTTGTAAGACGCCTCTATCTGCTTCACCGTTTCAAGTTCAAAGGCTGATATACCGAATTTGGATTGTTTATGCCATTCTTCTACTTTTGATGCATGCTGCTGGGCTGCCACATGGGGGTTGAGCCGGATAGAGCACGGCACACTCCGGCCATATTTTAAAGCAAACTTTTCAAGGTTGGAAATATTCTCAATATTGATTCGGACCCCCAAATCCACGCCCTGCTCTATTTCGCTAAAATCTACGCAATTAGGTGTAAAAACAATTTGATCCGGTGCAAATCCAGCCATCAACCCCATTTTAATTTCAGGGATAGATACGGTATCGAGCCCTGTGCCGTAGGATTTCATCAACTTCATCACTGAAAGACTGGTCAAAGATTTGCAGGCAAATTTTATCTTCAGGTCCCCCTTTTCAAATCCTTTTTGAAAGGTCTGGATCTGGTTGAATATATGATCTGCATCATAGACAAATAAAGGTGTGCCAAATTCCCGACAGATATGTTCTACATCAATTTCCTGGATGAAAAAGTTCTTTTCTTTTTGTTCCATCACACTTCTTTCTTTTTTTCTCTTGCACTGGTTATCCACGCGTCAATGTCAGTATCCATTGTGTGAAAAGTTTGAATACGTACCATCAGTTCCTTGACCCTTTTTATCTGCCTTGCGTTTTCCCTGTGCAAAAGGTTATTTCTCAAATGCCAATATATCATGCCACATGCACCCCAGTGGATATAATACTTCAACAGGTCAAATTCAATATCCGTTAAGGCCCTCACGCTTTGATATGCTCCTATAAATATATGCAGAAGATCTTTATCCAGATGATTGTCCAAGATACAAAAAGCATTAATAGTCACCCCCAGGTCAAAAAGCAATGCATCTGTGCAGGCTTCTTCAAAATCAATAATTCCAATAAGCCTTTGGCCGTCAAACAGTGTGTTTTCAGGAAAAGCGTCTCCATGGACAAATCCCTTTGGCACTGTCTGACTCAAAGGCTTATGTAAAAACCGAATTTCCGATTTAAAAAAGGTAAATATGTCAGGATATTGGAAAGGCGCCCCTTCAAATTCAGCAATCAAAATCCTGCAGTTTTCAATGGAGATCGCATTCTGTTTGGTCAAAAAATCATTGCCTTCCAGACAATTGATGGTTGCAATGGCTTTTCCCATTTCTTTGCAGGCATTCAGACTTACTTTGGGGGCTTTTCCTTTCAAAAACTCATAGAGAATAATATCGCCAAGGGCGGATTCATTAAAAAAACCGCCATCTTTTCGCTGAATAGGATAAGCTGTTGGGAAACCTTGGGATTTGAGTTTTTGCAATAATGCCATTTCAAATTCATTTTGGATCCGGGACTGCTGTTTCATGATTCGGTAAAGGAATTGCCCCTTGCCGGTCAACAGCTTGAAACTGATATTGGCATAACCTGCTGCAAGGGGTTCAAGACAGATGAATGATCCGACATCATAATATTTAATAATGCCTTTGCATTCTTGCACAAATCTTTTTGTATTCATTTTAATGAAGGGTTTTTATACTACTTTTTTGGGCTTTTTAGATTGGACAATGGCAAGGGCTTGTTCATCCTTTTTATCCACATGGTCTGTTCTGCATTTTCCTTGGATAACAGCTCCTTTTTCAACAAAAATGACCGGGGTTTCAATTTGACCGCTAATTTTGCCTGTCGCCAATATTTCCACTTTCTTATCAGCAGCAATATTGCCTGTAATCTCACCATGATTAATCAAATGAAGCACATGGATATCTGATAATATTTTACCGTTACGCCCCACAATAAGGGTACCTTCGCCTGAGATATTGCCTTCAAATTCACCATCGATCTGAATAGTACCAAAAAATTTCAAATCTCCTGAAAAAGCTGAATCCTTGCCAATAACAGTATTCAAAGTGTTGATATTTTTTCTTTTTCCGACCATATAAAACCTGCCTGAAGGATGATGAAAAGGTCATGACAATCCCTATCCATAGCAGCAAAACAATGCTTTGTAAAACACAAACCAAACAATTACCCAAATAAAATAACCAGGGGCAATCTCAGAATTTACATACCTTGGCCGACATTCAGGGCAATCGCATGTAACTTTTCTACATTAATGATTTCAAGCAGTTACGATTTAAAGGTAAA
>JAAEMC010000012.1 GCA_024225895.1 Desulfobacteraceae bacterium
CATAAAAAAGTCAAAACGCAAACAAACTTCCCTTTAGTGTAATTGCAACAGATTATTGTTCTATAAATCTTTTGATCAAATAAGATGTTTCATCGGGTTTGTCTTCAAAAAGATAATGACCGGCATCATGGAAAACGTGGGTTTGGGCTCTGGGAAAGCGTCTTCTCCATTCATTGAGAAAGGACAGATCAAACACAAAATCCTTGGAACCCCATAAAAACATCAGCTTATCCTGATCCAGTTTTGAAAGATTTTTATCAACCCGATCAACAATGGAAAAACTTTGATCTTCTTCACTTATCGGTATGTCCTGGACAAATTTTAAGGTGGCGATCCTATTTTGCCAAGAATTGTACGGGGCAGTCAGTCCTTTTTTAACAGGCCCACTCAATTTTTTTTGACTGGCAAGCAAAAGAGCTCCTCTTGAAAAGGCATTCAGTCCAAGCACAGCAGGAGTGGCAAAAGGGCTGATATATTTTACCAGCCAGAGCAGAAAAGGGAATTTTTTATCTTTGGGCAGAAAAAAGCCGGATGTGTTGGTGATGGTTATTTTACCGATTCTGTCAAGATTATCCATGGCCCAGGCAAGACCGATCATACCGCCCCAGTCATGGACAATCAGATCTATTTTTTGATCAAGGTTCAAGTGATCGACAAATATATTCAGATCCCTGACCCTTGATTTGAGGGTGTATTCATAATCTTTGACCCCTGGTTTGTCTGAAAAACCACATCCGATATGATCCGGTGCAATAGCCCTGAAATCCTTTGACAGATCAGTTACAAGATGTCTGAAATAAAAAGACCAGGTGGGATTGCCGTGTACCATGAGTACTGGTTTGCCGTTTCCTTGATCCAGATAGTGCATTTTATGCCCATGAACCATTAGAAAGCGCGATTCAAAGGGATAGATTTCTTGAAATCCGTCAGTAGCAGTCCTTTTTCCGTTTATTATTCTTTCTACCATTGGACACCTAAAACATAACAGTTCAGGCCGGAGCCAATTCCGAACAAGACAACAAAATCATCAGGGTTTAAAAAGTTTCTTTCATCTGCAATTGCTGCTGTGATAGGCAAAGAAACCGTACCGATATTTCCCAGGAAAGGGAAGGTCGAAAAATCTTTTTTCATGGAAAGATTCAGGCGTTCAAAAACTTTGTGATGATGGATAGTTCCGACTTGATGACCGATAATCTTGTCTGGCATATCCCCTGTTACAGCAAACTCTTTTTTAAATTGAGCATAGGTTTGGGCTGCCAGATCCAGTCCGTTTTCCAAAACCCCCTGGGCATCGGTCCGCATGATTACCTTTGATCGGGTGGGCATTCCTTTTTCTTCAAATCCCCAGGAACACAGGCCATGGTGTTGAATTGCATTTTTGACCACGCCGCCCAGGATACTGTGACGGGGGGTGTCAAGATTACCAAGGGTGCCGTCGGTCAGAAGAACGGCAGCCGCTCCTGATCCGCCGGTCATGGTGGCCACCGTATCTTTATAAAATTCTATGCTTTTATTCTGATTGATTTCGTCAATTGTGGAATCAACTATCTGCTGGGCAGTTTCACAAGATACAATAAGTCCGGCTTTGATATTGCCCAGCTCGATTTCATTTGCCACCTGGACAATGCCGGTGATCATACCAAGACAGGCGCTTTTTACATCGTAAACATGGGCATGGGGTCCGATATTCAGACTGTTGGCAATCGCGCATGAGGTAGCGGGTTCAAATCCGTCCTGCCCGACACCGCAAAAAACCAGTGCGCCTATTTGATCTGCAGGGATACCTGCTTCGGCAAGGGCCTTTTTGCCGGCTTTTGCTGCATGCTCAGCCAATGTATGGTCTTCATCCCAATACCGTCTTTCCTTTATACCGGTAAGGGTTTCAAGCTGACCTTTTTCAAATCCTACAGCCTCATAAAAAGGCGCAAGTTTTTCCTCAATGTCGTTGTTGGTCACAACATTGGGCGCCAGTTCATATCCAAAAGATTCAATAAATACCTTTGTGTACTTCATTATTTTCTCCAAAAAGATTCTATTTCGCTTTTTGATAGTCCTTTTAATATCATTCCCATATTTTTGTACAGCACAATTCTAAGTTCATCAGAAAACATATGTGCATCCGCAACAATATAAGGTTCCGGATCATATCCCATCTCTTTGATTTCTATTTCATACCGGGCTTTTCGGGTCTGCCGGGTGACCGGGCCCCGGCATTTTAAATCGCTTTCATTATTTTGGAGCACATCATAGTAGACATCGTTTCTGCTGGTTATCCATCCCATCCGCTGGGTGAATATCCGCAGGGCATGGGCGCAGCATTCATACATCAGAGTACCGGGCATAACCATGTCATCAATGAAATGGCAGGTTAAAAACCAGTCATCCGGATGGATGTCTGCCTCGGCAGTGATGGACCCCATACCGAATCTTCCGCCACAAGGATCAAATTCAAGTACCCGGTCAATAAGATGCATCCGTCCGCCAGGAAGTGTCAAGTGATTTCCCAGGGTAATGCCGTGAAAATCCTTTCCAAAAGCGGTTTCAAGATCTCCGTTTCGAAGGGCTGTAACTTGAGAATCAAGAAACATGTCGGAAGCTGCGGGAACCAAAGGATGGAAAACTTTTTTGGCGCAGACCTTTTCAAGATCTTCCGATTTTAAAATAATCCCCCCTGAGTTTTCAACTTCTTGGGGGGTGAAAAAACCGGCACAGCCGTCCCGCATTGAAATCAGCAGTTCATCACCGATATATCCTTTGTAATGGAAAAAGAAAAGATAGATATCTCCTTGTTTTAAAAAACGGTCGATTTCAATATGATATTCAATGGTTTCACCCGGTATGGGCAGGGGACGGTGGAATGTGACCTTTGCATCCAAGAGCCGGTATTTTCGTTTTCCTTTTACAACATGATCTATTCCCAGGTAAGAACACAGGAAAAGGTCTGCCTGACCTGCTTCAATGGAAATGGACACTGGAGCCCGATTCCCGTCCAGGTACCAGGCATTTTCTTTGACATCATGCTGGGTGATTATTTTTCCCTTTGTCAACGACATCATTTCCCCTTGGATGTCAATGATCCGGTCTACCAGCATCAAGGGTTCATCCGGCAGTCTCACCCGGGCAGGATAGGTATCAATAATGTCGAATTTGTCTCCCAGGACATTGCCGGCCTTTCCAACGGCAAATTCAAGGCATTTTTCCCGATCCAGAAAGGGTTTATTAGCTACCGGTACTTCTTCTTTGGCTGTTCCATCATCATAAACCTGGCAAAGAATCTGGGGGTCCTGTACAACGTTTCCGGCAATGCTTGCCAGTGCTCCAAACTGTTGGGCCAGTTCCTTCATGTTCTTTTGGGAAAGATCCAAGAATTTTTCGTGGGCATTGGCTGTCGCTTGTGTGGTTTCGGTAAAAAGGGAGGGGTCGATATGTTGTGTGCCGGGCAGTGCGTCAGGCAGTGCGTTACGGCTGATTTGAAGTTGGATTGCCGATAGAATTTCATCAGATATGGGCCGCCCGGTTTTAAGCACTATTTCTTCAGATGGGATTTCTTTGCCGGGAGCAGTTAAGGTCTTTTCAAAAGCTTTTCCATGTGAAAATTCTTCAATAATAATGTGGCTGCATGCTCCATCCAATGTGAGGCTTGCCACACAAGCCCTTCGAGCTTGTTTGGAATTCTTTTTTTCCCAGGCGCAAGCCTTTGAGGGGAATGCAAAAGCCTTTGGATCAAGATGTTGGAAAGGGCCTTTCAAAAGAGTCCTGCTCGGGGCAAATTGATGATGATAAAGACATAATGCTGCCTTGATCACGGAAAAAAGACCAGACACTCCTTTGGTATCGCCGATAAAAGCGCTGGCAGACCCGATGGTGCACATTTTGGGCGTTTTTGTGGTAAACTGGTCAAGGACCCTTGTTTCAATACCACCATCCAATGCATCAGAGGCGCAATGGGTTTCATAAAGCCCAATGTCGGAAAAATGAATACCGGAATCAGCCAAGGTATTCTTAAGAGAGGCGTGATACCTTTGTTGGGTGGTTTCAAAGGCATGGCTTTTTTCACCTGGGATTTCACCAGCGCTGGTACCGGCAACTCCATTTATCACGCCATATATTCTGTCGTTGTCTTGAATTGCCTGGTCCAGCCGCTTTAGAACAACGGCTGCGGCTCCCTCAGAAGGGATGAGGCCTGTATCTTCCTTAATATAAGGCTTTGCCGCCTGGTTGAGCTGATATTGCCGGATATCACCGCATAGGTCAACACACCCGCAAATGAATGTATCTGTTTCATGGGCCATAAGGGAGTTGATGCCGATTTCAATTGCTTTTATCCCTGAAACTGCACCAGCGGATATGGTGAAACAAGGCCCGCCGAGTTTAAATTCTCTGGCAACCCTTGAGGCAACGATACCACCTAAAGCACCCAGGGTACGGTTGAAGTCCAGGGCAGGGGAGATGGCATTCTTAAGGTTTTCATGCAGATGGTTGATTTTCCACCGCACGTGAAAATCAGTGGCCCCGTAATCAAACTCAATGCCGATGGCACAGCCGATTTTGGTTCTGAGTGTTTCATTTTTACCCGGCCTTGG
>JAAEMC010000013.1 GCA_024225895.1 Desulfobacteraceae bacterium
ACACACTATAAATCATGTCAATCTCTTTGGCGAATTTTTTATAGATGGTGGCCCGTCTCACCTTCATGGTAGCGGTCATTTCATCATCGTCATGGTCCAGTTCCTTGGTTAAGAGCAAAAATTTTCTGACATTTTCCACTCTTGCAAACCGGGCGTTCACCTGGTCTACTGCTTCCTGGATCAGTTTGATTACCTCAGGTTTGCTGGACAAGGATTTAAATGTGGTATACGGCAGTTGGTTGCTGGTTGCCCATTTTCCCACATTTTCAAAATCAATCTGGATCAGGGCGGAGATGAATTTTTTTCCGTCCCCAAGGACAATGGCTTCTTTGATATAGGGGCTGACTTTCAGTTCGTTTTCAATCAATGACGGAGCGATATTTTTGCCGCCGGATGTAATGAGAATATCTTTTTTCCTGTCCACAATGGATACATGGCCGTCTTCATCTTGTGTGGCAATATCTTCTGTCATCAGCCATCCGTCAATAATGGTTTTAGCGGTTGCTTCAGGATTTTTATAATATCCCACAAAGACAGACAGGCCTTTTTTCATCAATTCGCCATCTTCAGCGATCTTGTATTCAATACAGGAAATAGGCTTGCCGACCGTGCCAAGCTTTATGTCATTTCCCATATGGATGAAAGAAAGCCCGGTGCACTCGGTCATGCCGTAGCCTTCCTTGATGCAGATGCCCATGGCCTGGAAAAAGAGCAGTTCTTCAGGGCTGACTTTTGCCGCAGCCGACAGGCTTAATCTGACTTTCCTCAAGCCCACATAGTTTTGCAGGGCGCGTCGTACCAGCCAGTACGACACCCATGAAGCCAGTTTCAGTCCAGGGCTTAATTCTTTTTTGTCCAGGCGGGTCCTGGCAGCTTTATAGCCAATGCCCATACCTAAGTTATAACACCATTGTTTAAACCGGCTGGAATCCTGGATATTGATGGCAATGGAGCTGTGCAGCTTTTCCCAGATCCTTGGGACACCAAGAAAGAGGGTGGGGGCAATTTCCCTTAAGTCGCTCTGGATGGTGGCAATACTCTCAGCAAAATTCACCGTGCTGCCTATGAACATGGGCAGATACAAACTGAAGATTTGTTCTGCCACGTGACACAGCGGCAAGTATGATACCACGGTATCATCTTTGGTTACTTCCATGGCCTGGGCCGAGGCCCATGTGGTGGCTTCCACATTTTTATGGCTTACCATGGCCCCTTTGGGCGGGCCTGTGGTCCCGGAAGTATAGATCATGATACAGACATCTTCGGGTTTTCCTTTTTTGACTTCTTCCAAAAAAAGATAGGGGCTTTTTTTATCCAGCTTTCTGCCTTTGGCCTCCACTTGTTCAAAGGAAATGATCATATCCTTTGGATATTTGCGCATGCCCTTCATGTCCTTGACAATGATCTTTTTGAGCCTGGGCAGTTCTTCGATGACCTCAAGGATTTTATCGGTCTGTTCCTGGTCTTCGCACACAACCATGACCGAGTCGGAATGGTGGACCACATATTTAACTTCTGCCGCAGGACTTGTGGGATAGACGCCCAGGGTAATCCCGCCCAGGCTGATGGAGGCAAGATCAGCAAAGAGCCATTCCTTGCAGTTTTCACTGATGATGGCCAGGTGATCACCCCTTTGAAACCCGAGTTCTGTAAGCCCCAGGGCAAAATGTTTTACATGGTCAAGGTATTGATTCCAGGTAATACTTTGCCAGATGCCGAAATCCTTTTCCCGCAAAGCCACCTGGTGGCCGTTTTCCGCTACCCGGTCCAGGAAGACCCTGGGGATTGTCCTGTTGGTCAACTCAGCCATCTTTTCCTCCGCTTGTAATGTTTAACGTTGCGGTAGCTTACATTTTCGCTGTTATCTCCCATCCCGAGATAAAATTCCTGGACATCCCGGTCGTTCAACAAGAGATCCACAGACCCGTCCAGTACAATGCGGCCGTTTTCCATGATATACCCGTAACTGCTGATTCCCAGGGCCATCTGGGCATTTTGTTCCACCAGCAGAATTGCCGTCCCTTCATTTTCATTAATTTTTTGGATGATTTCAAAGATTTCCTCCACCAGCATGGGGGCAAGACCCATGGAGGGCTCATCCAGCATCATCAGGGTCGGCTTTGCAAGCATGGCGCGGCTGATGACCAGCATCTGCTGCTCGCCGCCGCTTAAATATCCTGCCAGCCTTTTATACCGTTGTTTTAAAATTGGGAAATATTCAAAGCACTTGTCCAGATCTCTTTGAATCTGGGCCCGGCTTTTTTGCGTATATGCCCCGCAGATCAAATTTTCTTCCACGGTCAGATCCTCAAAAACCCTTCGGCCTTCCATGACCTGGAAAAGCCCTTTTTTAACAATGTGATGGGGCGCAAGTCCGGTCAAGGCCTCTCCCTGGTATTCAATATTTCCATCGGTGATTTCACCGTCTTCAAGGGGGAGAAATCCGCTGATTGCCTTTAGGGTGGTGGATTTGCCTGCTCCGTTGGAACCAAGCAATGCCACGATAGTACCTTTTTTAACTTTCAGGGAAAGCCCTTTCAGCACCAGGATAATATTATTGTAAAGCACTTCTAAATTGTTGACCTCAAGAAGAGACGGCACGACTTCCTCCTGTTGGTTTAATTTACCTTTTAGGGACAAGTGATGTATTGCAAATCCTTTTGTAGGGGCGGACCTTAAGTGTCCGCCCGTTTAAGGATTTACACCATTTTTTTCAGGTCTTATTCATCCAATCTGATCCAGTCGGATGCTGGTACAAATTTTCCGCCCTGGGCTTTGTAGACTCTTCCTGACGCAGTGGCATTGGAGCCGGTAAAGCTGACCACACCGTTAAGACCGCCTGTATCCCAGTCTTTGACCTTGGGCAGCATGTTTTTCATGTTTTCCCCTGAAATAGGCAAGCCTTTATCATGGCACATGCGGGCAAGCTTGGTAATGATCATACCGGTGAACCAACCCTGCATATAAGAGTTGGGACGGTATTTAACATCCGGGGAATGCTTTTTATTATATGCCTGCATGGCCTTGATCATGGGCACGTCATCATTATACCAGTAGGCATAGGGAGAAACCCCCATGTAACCTTCGGCATCCGGTCCCAGCTTGTCCAAAAGCATCTTACTCATGGCCCAGAAGGTTCCCATGAAAGTAATATCCAGGCCAAAATCCTTTGCGCCCCTTATAACTTCTGGAATCGGCGGAACAACGTATCCCTGGAAAATGCAGTAATTGGGTTTTTTGCGCTTAAGGTCCAGAAGCTGGCTTGTAATGTCGACTGCGCCAACCTTGGTTACTTCTTCTGCCACAACTTCAATGCCCAGTTCCTTGGCAAGCTTTCTGGCAAAGGGGATGGGGTCCCGGCCAAATTCGGTGTCACTGTAAAAAAAGGCCACCCTATGGGGCTTGTTGTTCTTTTTTGGCTGGTCGGCGATGTATTTGAGCAACACACCGAACTGCTGGGCATAGGTGGCGCCGCTGACAAAAATATAAGGGTTTTTGCTCCGGTCGGCCAGTTCTTCTGAAAAGCTGGTGGACCCGTACAGGACATGATATCTGGAGTTGATTTCCGGTGCCATGGCCTTGCCTAACCCTGTGGATTCACCATACATAACAGGCGGATTGTCCTTGGCCACAATTTTTTTAAACGAGGCAATAGCCCGCTGGAGATCATACCCGGTATCCTCGTAAATATATTTGAATTTTTTGCCACCCACACCCCCTTGCTCATTGGCATAACCAAGGGAATCCATCAGCCCCTGGTTGATGTGCTTGCCTGCAAAGGCAAAACGTCCGGTAATAGGCTGGCCTGCGCCGACTTTAATTACATCTTCGCCAAAGGCGGTTCCCATGCCGAGCACGAGAGATAGAACAAGAACAAGTAATAACACAATGCTTTTTTTCATGGTGACTCCTTTCTTAAATTAAGGTTTAAGGGTTAATATTTTTTTGTTTGAAAAATTTTCTCCGGCCCTGATGCCGTACTAATGTTCAAAGGGCCACAGTCTAAAATAATTTTTAATCCGGTACCAGATTTCAGCCAGGCCATGGGGCTCAAAGACCAGGAATCCGACAATTAAAAGGCCGAAAATTACCTGCTGGAACGGAAAAAGAAAACTCATGGCTGTAGGGAAGATGGCCCCCAAAAGTCCCAGCAGGCTCTTGATCATTTCCGGTACAAAGGTCATAAAAATCGCCCCGAAAATAGCGCCTAAAATACTTCCCAGCCCGCCCACGATGATCATGGCCAGATACCTTACGCTTTCAAGCAGCGGGAAATACTCCGGGGTCACGGTCTTTAGAAAATTAACATACAGGCAGCCGGCCACCCCTGCCATAAAGGAACTGATGGCAAACGCATAGGTTTTATACTGCAAAAGATTGATCCCCATGAGTTCGGCTGAGATATCCCGGTCCCTGATAGCAATAAATGCCCTTCCCACCCGGGTTCTGAAAAGATTCCTTGCCGCAGTCACACAGAGAATAACCAGGGTCAGGATTACAAAATAAAATTTAAAATCATTATCCAGAGCAATACCGAAAACTTTTGGTGTGGGCAGGTTGATACCCCGGATACCGCCGGTAACAGATTCCCAATGGACAAAAACGAACTCAAGGATGAGTTGGGCAGCCAGTGTGGCAATACCAAGATACAGACCCTTAAGCCTTAAAGAAGGTCCTCCAACAATGATGCCGAAAAGAGCGGCCATGATCCCGGAGAGCAAAAGACACAACAAGAAGGGGATGTCAAACCGGCTGGAAAAGATAGCAGCCGTATATCCTCCCACACCTATAAATGCGGCATGGCCAAGTGAGATCTGACCGGCAAAACCTGTCAGGATATTTAAGCCCACCGCCCCTATGATGGTGATGCCTGTCACATTGGCCATGAATAGCAGGTAATCTCCGGCCAGAAACGGGAAGGTCAGCAAAAAAATAAAAAGGATGCCAAGCCAGAAGCGGGATGTGGCATTTACAAAAACAGCTTCATCTGATGCGTATGTTACTCTATAGTCTCCAATATGCATGATTGTTTTTGGCTCCTGTTTTTGTTAAAGCCGTTCGATCTCTTTGGTGCCGAACAGGCCGTAGGGTTTGATTAATAGGATAATGATCAGAACCACAAACGGGGCAAGATCCTTGACACCACCGTGGAAATACGGATCAAGGTAACCGCCTGCAAGATTTTCTAAAATTCCAACAAGAAGTCCGCCGATTACGGCACCCATAATGGAATCCAGGCCTCCCAAAATTACGATGGGAAAGATCTTCAGGCCGATATGGCCTAATGTGGGCTGGACCCCGCCTATATTACCGATGATAATCCCGCCCAAGGAAGCGGCAATGGCGCCGAATGCCCAGGAAATGGTGAACATGGATTTTACATTAATGCCCATGGAAAAGGCCGCGATCTGGTCATTTGCCGTGGCCCGCATGGCTACACCCACCTTGGCGTACTTGAATACGAGCAGGAAGACCACCACCACGACCATGGCCGTGACAAAGCCGTAGAAAAGGTTGGACCGCAGAACGATCTCGCCGATGATAATGGCTTTTCTGGGAAAAAGCGCAGGAAAACTTCTAAAACTGGAACCCCAGATGATTTCGGCAATACCAAGCAGGATGGAGCTTAAACCGATTGTCACCATGATGATGCTGATATTGGGTTGTCCCAGCATATGCCTTAATATGAGACGTTCCACAAGTGCCCCTAACAATGCAGCCGCCACGATGACAAGAGGGATACCGATAAAAGGGGATAATTTCAAATATACGCTTAGGGAATAAAAAATATAAGCGCCGATCATCATGAATTCGCCTGTGGCAAAATTAATGATATTGGTGGCCTTATAAATAAGAACAAACCCCAAAGCGATAAGGGCGTAAATACCCCCGACCAAAAAACCGCTGACAATGAGCTGCAGGAAAATGTCCATGTTTATCCTTTCTTTTGCCCAAGGTATGCTTCAATAACCCGGGGGTGTTTTTGAACTTCCAAAGGGGTGCCGCAGGCAAGTGTGTGGCCGAAGTTCAGCACCAGAACCCGGTCTGATATATCCATGATCATTTTCATGTCATGTTCGATAAGCACAATGGTGGTGTTATGCTCTTCTTTGATATCCAGGATAAACCGGGCCATGTCTTCGGTTTCTTCGGCGTTCATGCCGGCAACCGGTTCATCCATTAAAAGAATTTTAGGGCGCATGGCCAGGGCCCGGGCAAGCTCCACCCGTTTTTGCAAACCATAGGCAAGGGAACCCACCGGCTTTTTTCGGATGGATTCTATCTCCAGAAAATCAATGACCTCTTCTTCGATTTCCTTTCGAAGCCGTATCTCTTCTTTGTGGGCAGCACCCCAGTAAAAAAGAGCGGAAAAAAGACCGGTATTAAGAAGGGAATGGGCACCCAGCTTGATGTTGTCTAAAACAGACATGCCATGGTAAAGGGCAATGTTCTGAAAGGTCCGGCCAAGTCCGAGAGCAGCGCGCTTATCAGCGCTTAAGCGGTCCATATTTTTGTTATTGAATGCAACACTTCCTTTGGTGGGCCGGTAAAACCCGCTGATAACATTTAAAATAGAGGTTTTCCCCGCACCATTTGGACCTATAATGGCAAAGATTTCCCCTGGTTCTACAGAGAAAGAGACATCGGATAAGACTTCCAGACCGCCAAAACTCAAGGATACATCTTCAATGGAAAGTATACTCATATCAACTCCTTAACCCGGATATTTCATGAATCGAGTTTGTTTTAGCTGCAGGTTGTAGGGCATGCCGCTGTAATTATTTACCGTAAATGCCCTGCAGCGCAGCAGATGAGACAAAATCGGTTCGCCGGGCAGGCGAGATTTTGGGCATTTTTTTAAAAGACACTTTGTCTTTCTAAGTTGTTTAAAAAATTCCATGTAATTAATTGTAATCATAACTGTTTTTAAAAAATTAATTAAAAGTTCATGAAATATTCGGGTAAAACGGTTGTCCTCCTTTTGAATGCTGTTGGCCGGCAGTCAATGGAGCAAATGCTTTTCAACATACCGTAGAAAAGAAAAAGACCCGAGTAAATCCATGAAACAAGTAAATTGATGTAGGTCAAAATAAGAAATGTTTGTATGTGTTTGGCCTACAAGTTGAATGGGTGACCGCTTTTCAAATGCCATGATTTTTCCATGGTAAATCAAAGCATCCGTGTACATAATAATTTGTTTTTATGGGGAATTATGTTAAACTGTATGAACTGGCATACCCTTTACTATTTCTTTTGTTGAAAACATAGAGATCCCCTGAAAAGAATCCCTTTTCCCGTTTTTTTATGGGATTCGGGCAGGGGCGATAATATTAATCAGGTTTTTGCTAATCCCATTCAAGCAAAGGCCCAAGCTTTTTCATAACCTGTTCAATCCTTTTTTTGAACGTAACTTGTAAGGAGAAATGTAAATGAAACGTCTAATTTTACTTTTTTTCACACTCTGTCTTTCAGTCACTGCTATGGCAAAAGATGTCACCCTGGTAGCCGGATTATCCCTGCCACCCTATATCATTCAGGAAGCCAACACCGGTATCGAGCATGATATCGTTAAAGAAGCCCTTGTGCATAAAGGGCACACGCTTAAACTGAAATATGTCCCCTTTGCCAGGTTGGTAGCTGACTATAAAAAGCATGACGGTGCCATTACTATTAATGAGTCATCCGGCGCCAAAGGCCATTATTCCGGTCAGGTTATTACCTACCAGAATTATGCCATTTCTCTAAAAAAGAAGAATGTTTCCATTGATTCCATTCAGGATTTGAAAGACAAAAAAGTGGTTGCTTTTAACAGCGCTACAAAATATCTGGGGGAGGAATTTGCCAAAGTCGCAAAGGCAAACCCCAAATATGAGGAACAGGGCAAACAGCTTCTACAGGTAAAAATGTTGTATTCCGGCAGGTCTGATGCCATTGTCTCAGATATCAATATTTTTAAGTATTACCGTAAACAGGTAACCGATATGGATACTTCAGCCAAAATAGTTCTCCACGAAATTTTTCCAGGCACAGATTACAAGGTGTTGTTTAATGATGCCTCTTTGCGAGATGATTTCAATGCCGGATTAAAGGAACTAAAGGCTTCGGGCCGGTACCAGGCCATTAAAGACAGTTATGTAAAATAATATTTACCGCAAATCATTTTTCCACTCCTCCGGGGCACTTTGCCGTTTCTACTTTCCTGCTCAAAGTGCCCCGGGTTTCACTCTTAGTTAATCTGCTATTTTATGGAGTTTTAGGATTTCATCATAAGTTCCATTCTTTCTTATTATTTCTAACCCTTGATTAAAATCTTGAACCAATTGTTTGTGGTGAGGCCTCTTTTTGGAAAATCCAATATGAAAATTTTGCGCTTCTATCTCAGGGGTTACTACTTCTATAGCGCCGATGTGCTCAGGAAGCTTTGTCTGAACTATGTATAAAGCCACTTTTTTTGAGTCAATAAATAAATCTATTCTATTAGAAATCAATCTTCGTATGTTTTGTTCTGTA
>JAAEMC010000014.1 GCA_024225895.1 Desulfobacteraceae bacterium
TGGATAAAATACTGATTTTTAAAAATTTGGAGATATGGCGGTGGTTAAACATCAGAATAATCATCAGAGACAAGGAAGCACAAAAAGCACATTCGCATTGGGCAGGCAGCTTACGATTGAATATTATGATTGTGATGCAAAAAAACTTTTAAGCAAGGCATTTATGGAAAATGCCATGCTGAAAGCAGCAGAGGACAGCAGTGCCACCATTATCAGTTCGTCTTTTCATAATTTTGAACCCCAGGGGGTCAGCGGAGTTGTAATTATAGCGGAATCCCATTTTACGGTACATGCCTGGCCGGAACATAATTATGCTGCAGTGGATATTTTTACCTGCGGAGACAGCATTGATCTGGATGTTGCCGTAAACTCCCTGAAAGATTCTCTGGATGCTGAGAATGTTGTGATATCATCAGATCAGAATAGGGGGCTTATTTCAAAACCTTTTGAACAAAGATCCATCAAACAGACCCTTGACTCATCTGAACTTTCCCCTATCTCCTGGAGAGAGGAATATGATCGGAAAAAACCATGGGGAATGCTGACATCTGTGGATATCTATGAGTGTGATCAAAAGAGCATCCGATCAGCAGGTCTGATTGAAAAATTTGTATATGATCTTTGCGAACTGATTCAAATGGAACGCTATGGCGACTGCCGGATAGTTCATTTTGGCGAGGATGAAAAAGTTGCCGGATTCAGTATGACCCAGCTCATTGAGACTTCCCTGATCTCAGGTCATTTTGCCAATGCCGCCAATGCGGTTTACCTGGATGTCTTTTCATGTAAATTTTATGAACCCAGGGATGTTGCTGAATTTGCCATGTCTTTTTTTAAAGGCTCAAATTATAAAATGCAGGTGGGGCTGCGACAATAACGTATAATCAGGAACAAGCTTGATATGAAAAATATGGGTAAGATTAAAGATGGCTGGTTTTCTGAAGTATGTCCCATGTGGCCTGGCATTGCCCTTTCCGTTGAAATTAATAAGGTCCTTTACAGCAAAAAAAGTCAATTCCAGCAGATTGATGTGTATGAAACTAAAAATCACGGCAGGATGCTGGTTTTGGACGGCATCATCCAGCTGACCCTATCCGATGAATTTGCCTACCAGGAAATGATGGCCCATGTTCCGCTGTTTGCCCATCCCGACCCGAAAAATATTGCCGTCATCGGCGGCGGAGACGGTGGTGTATTAAGGGAAGCCGGACGGCATAAAGGAATTGAAACCATAGATTTTTGCGAAATCGATCCCCAGGTCATTGAAATATCAAAAAAATACCTGCCGGAAATGGCCCGCGGATTTGATGATCCCAGGATCAAGGTTCACATTGGGGATGGCAATGCCTTTATCCGGGAAAAAAAAGAGGCCTATGATGTGATCATTGTGGATTCGTCCGATCCCATCGGCCCCGGGGAAGTCCTTTTTAAAAAGCCCTTTTACCAGGGCCTTAAACATGCTCTAAAAGAAAATGGTGTCGTAGCTACCCAGGGGGAATCGTTTTTCCTGTTTAAAGAAACAGTGGCTCACCTGGCCCAAATAACCAAGGAGTTGTTTTTAAAGCAGGCCTATTCATGTATCCTGGTTCCCACTTATCCCGGCGGCAACATCGGCATCTGCCTGGCTTCCCTTGGACCGGAATTGAAAACTCCTGCCCGGAAAATACCAAAAGAATTGCAGGATCAGTTGCAATATTACTGCCCTAAGGTCCATGAGGCCTCATTTGTACTTCCCCGTTTTGCCCAAAAAATATTTGAAGATATTTGACAATTTAAAACTTAGTCCCATAATAAAGGTATGTTTGACGATTCTAACGCACAAATCAAAATTGAAATTGTAAAATCTGCATCCAAAGAGGAGCTCATTGCATTGTACAAGGATGCAGGGTGGTGGAAAGCGGAATATGAAAAAGACCTCAGCTTTTTAAATGCCATTGTTGAAAATTCTGCCTTTTTTGCAGGGGCTTTTTATAATAAGACTTTAATTGGCATGGGAAGGGCACTTTCAGATATGGCCAGCGATGCATACATACAAGATGTGGCTGTCCTTTCAAAATACAGAAACAAGGGCGTCGGAGAAAAAATCGTCAAGCGACTGATAGAAGAATTAAAAAAAATGGGGGTGGACTGGATCGGACTCATCGGCAAACCCGGCACAGCTTCCTTTTACGAAAAAATCGGATTTAAAGCCCTTGAAGGCCACTATCCGTTTAAATACGAGGGATGAGTAAAATGCTCAAGACATTCACTGCACAGGCAGTCAAAAAAAACATAATTATTCCTGAGTTTAAGAGTTTTGAACTGGGTGATGCTCCCATGATTCAAAACTTTGTAGACCAATTTGCGCCCAAATCCTGCGAATATAATTTTGCCAATCTTTTTGTCTGGCAATATTCTTGTAAATATTCCTGGGTGATTTACAAAGAGCGGTTGGTGATTTATGATGCTGCAAACAAATCGTTTTTCATGCCTTTGGGAGAACCCTTGTCCCCGGCTCATTTGACCGAATTCTCACTTGCCATGCTGAAGGCGGGCTTGGGACCTGACATCAGTCTTGTCCAGGCAGAATATCTTGATCAAAATCCAGAAATCGCAAGTTTTTATACTGTAAACGAGGAAAGGGATCTGGCAGATTATTTCTATTCGGTTGAACGCCTGTGCGAACTAAACGGAACAAAGCTGCATAAAAAGCGAAATCTCATTTCCCAGTTTAAAAGGCAATACCCCGACTTTTCTGTGGAAAAGATGTCCGGCAGTTTAAGGGAGCAATCCATTGAATTGGCAAACAATATTTTTAAAAGATATGACAATCCCTCCAAAACTCTTGTAGACGAACAGGATGCCCTGGCAAAGGTCTTTGATTATTTTGATGAGTTGGGTTTTGAGGGCCTTGTACTTTTAGTTGAGGGCCGGATTGCTGCTTTCTCCATTTTTACACGCCTTAACAACGATACATATGATATCCAGTTTGAAAAATCCAATCAGGAATTTAAGGGCGCAGCCCAGGTGATCAACCAGGAAACAGCCAAATACCTGAGAACAAAATGCCGATTGATAAACCGGGAACAGGATCTTGGCATAAAAGGATTACGCCAGGCAAAGCTCTCCTATGAACCGGATCATTTGCTGATACCAAGTACCCTTAAATTTCATCTTCCCAATTAAACAAAACTTTTTTTTAGATCTTTTTTAATAGATCATTACAGCCAGTTTTTTTAAAGCAGGCTATATATCCAGCGAATTTTCAGATTATTGAGCCTGTTTTGTACTATCAGTACAAGGATTCAAACCTTGTTATTCTCCCATCTTGACAAAAAAAGGCCATAGAGGATAAGGTTATTAAGATTAAAGCAAAACTTAATGATAAGGATTTGTATCACTAATTCGAAGGAGATCATGTTTAATTTTCTGTTTAAAAAAGAAAATCGTGTTGAAGAACTCCTATATAGTTATATTGAAAATTTCAATTTGATTCAGGAGCATTTTGATAAGGCCATTTTATCCTACATGGGCGAGGGCCAGTATGAAGAATTTGATTTTCTTAAATCTCGTACCCACAAGTTTGAATCAAAAGCCGATGATATTATTGATGAAATAAATAACCTCATGTATGGCAAAGTTTTAATACCTGATTCACGACAGGATATCATGTTCCTTCTTCACAGTATTGATAAAATTCCAGGTACCATGGAGAATATTCTTTTTTCAATAAAGTATCAGCAAATAGAGATTCCTTCAGACATTATACTCCAACTCAAGGATCTAATCAGGATCAGTATGGAATCATGCAGGACATTATCAAAGCAGATTAAAAAGTTTATTGAAAATAAAAAAGGTATTCGGTCTTTGCTGAATATTATTGATAAAAATGAGAGCCATTGTGATTATATAGAAAAAAATCTTATTAAACATATATTTAACTCTGAAATAGATCCTTTTTTGATACTGCAACTAAAGGAGTTGATTATAAATATAGGAAATATTTCAGATCAGGCTGATATCGTTTCCAAGCAGGTTAATATCTTGAGTATAAAACGGAGAGTATAAATGTATTCTTTGCTTGGCGGGATTTTTCTTGGTTGGTCGCTTGGGGCCAATGACGCGTCGAATGTTATCGGTACAGCAGTTTCATCCCGGATGATTAAATTTTGGACTGCAGCCATATTGGCTTCAATTTTTATAATTCTCGGAGCATTGATTTCAGGACAAGCTGGAATTGAAACTTTAAAGGGCCTGACTTCCTTTAATCTTTCCCAGGCAGTTATATCTTCCATTGCCGCAGCTATAACCGTGACTATTATGACCCTTTTTGGATTGCCGGTATCCACATCCCAGTCTGTTGTCGGAGCTATTATAGGAATCAGTATTATCAATCATCAGCTCAATTTCGGCGGGCTTGGCAAAGTGTTGATCTGCTGGTTTACCACACCTGTAGGAAGTGCCGTTATCACTGTTATCATCTATAAATGCTTTGCATTTTTTTACAATCATCTAAAAATAGGGCTTTTTGGGCTAGACCGTTTATTAAAATTTGGTTTGATTATTTCCGGATCATACGGGGCCTATGTCCTGGGGGCTAATAATGTGGCAAATGTTACTGCTGTATTTGTTGGTGCCGGCAAATTAAATGTTTTTGCGGCTGCCCTGATTGGCGGAGTCAGTATTGCTTTTGGAGTGCTTACCTTTTCCAGGCCGGTTATGGAAACCGTAGGGAAAAAACTTGTTAAACTGGACCCATTTTCTGCGTTAATGGTCTCTATTTCCCTTGGAGTTACTCTTCATATCTATACAGTAATTGGCGTCCCTGTTTCAAGCTCACAGGCAGTTGTTGGTGGAGTACTTGGTATCGGTCTCGTAAAGGGGGTTAGTACAGTAAGCATGCAAACATTAAAAAATATATTTTTTGCATGGTTTTTAACTCCTGTTGTGGCTTGTATCATTGCTATACTCATTACATTTGGTTCGTATCTGGAATACATGGGGCCAAACTGAAATCATTAATTCTCATCTTTTCAGACAGTTCAGGCTTAGGTAGTTAAAAAACGAGCATCATGTCTATTAGATGTTTTAGTTTTCCCGCCAACCCTAATCTATCATCAATAAAAACCCTCGATGTGCTTGAGTGATCAAGCCGATAGTCTGTTTGTGTGAACAAAAAACTACCTGACTCCTCTCCTGTTTTAAAAAAAATTTCAAAACAGGCATTTAAGCAGACTGATAAAAGTTGGTGGTGGATTTAAGAGTGAAGAATTGCATTTGCCGCATTTCTGATCTATTATAAAGAAACCACTCAAACTTTTATCTTTATCCCAATTAGATCGAACAGGAATTGCAATGGAAAATGAGAAATTAAAAGAGCGGCTCTCCAGTATAAAAAGCCTTCCTACTCTTCCTGTCGTGGCCAGCAATGTAATTCAATTGACCCAGAATCCTGATTCCACCGCCCCTGAAATCGCCGATGCCATTTCCCAGGACCAGTCCCTTTCATCCAAAGTGCTGATGACTGCCAATTCCGCCTATTACGGTTTTCCAGGGAAAATCAATACCATCAACTATGCCATTGTGGTCCTGGGACTGAATAATATTAAAAATATCGTGCTTTCCACTTCTATAATGGAACGTTTTTCCGAATCAGATGACGATTTTTTATTTGATCGCAAACAATTTTGGCAGCACTCTCTTTTGTGCGGCATTATTTCAAAAAAGATTTCCGAACACATGGGTATCAAGAATTTTGAAGAAATGTTCATGTGCGGTCTGCTCCACGATTTCGGCAAGGTGGTGCTGGATACCTATTTTCACGAAGAATTTGTTCAAGCCCTTGAAATGGCGAAAACACAAGAAATTCCCATTAAAGATGCCGAGTACAAAATCTTTGGTTTCAACCATTCCGGTGTCGGTGCACTGCTGCTCAAGCGCTGGAGCCTTCCTCCTTCCATGGTCAAGTCTGTGGAGTTCCACCATAAGCCCGATGAAAAGAAAAGTGTGAAGCGAACCGCATCCATTGTTCATGTAGCAGATTATCTGTGCCGGCGGATAGGCATTGGCAGTGGAGGGGATGATGTAACACCCACGCTTAATAAAAAGGCGTGGAATCTTCTGGAACTAAATGCAGAGATAATTAAAAAGATGACGATTCCCATTATCCAGGAGTTCAAATCTGCCACCGGGTTTCTGGGCAATGAAAAGGACTCAGAATGAAAAAGGAGCGCCTTAAAGAAAATCATCAATTTCTAGCCAAGACCATTTCAGGGCTCACGGATCACATTGACCTTTTTGAAACTGTGCAGGATCTGTCCAGAAAAATTATTTCCCAGTTTGACCGCAAAAAGATTTTTCAAACCTTTTCACAGATTGTCAAGGAGGTTGTTGCGTACAAATATGCCGCGATTTTCCTTTTTGATAAAACAGACAAATCCTTTTTTGAAGCCTATAATACAGGTATTCCCAAAAACAGGCTGATAAAGCACCTGCCTGAAGAAAAAGTTATCACCTGGGTAATGTACCAGGGAAGATGGACCGTCATTACGGACTTTGAAGATAAAAAGGCAACTAAAATATACAGCATTCTTCCCATTGTTGGACGAGAACAGTCTTTGGGTTTTATGTATATTGTCACGGATAATGATGAATCCTTTTATAATCGGAAATTTACCTCTATTTTAGGATTTGTGGCTTCCCAGACCGCAATTGCTTTGGAAAATTTGCGCCTTTACGACAAGATCAAATCCTCCCAGGCCTATCTTCAAAACATGGTGGAAAGCATCAGTAACGGGATCATGGCAATTGACATGGAAGGCAAGGTTACCTTGATCAACCGGAATACTACTGCAATTTTGGGCATTAAAACCAGACAAATCATTGGCCGGCATTACATGGATTTTTTAAAGGGCGGATTAAAAAAAGAAGTCAATAAGATTCACAAAGAGATCCAGAGCAAAGGGTATGCGGTTGAATCCATGGTCTCTTACAGGCCCTATAAGGAAGTCCAGATTACAGTGGGAATTACTGCCTCTCTTCTGACCGATCAAAACAAGGAAACCATCGGTACTATAGTTGTCTTCAGGAATATGTCCGCATCAACTGAAATCAAGCGCCTCACACGCCTTGATAAAATGAAAAGTGAATTTGTGTCCAATGCATCCCATGAACTGCGAACCCCGTTGAGTATTATCAAATCCTATACAGAAGCATTATTAACCCAGGTGGAGCACGAGGACATAGAAACCCGGGAACATTTTCTTTCGGTCATTGACAGCGAAACCGATCATTTGACCGGAATTGTGTCGAACTTTTTGGATGTTTCCAGAATCGAATCAGGAACATATGGATTGGATTATTCGCAATTCTCCTTAAAAGAGTTGGTAAATTCAGTCATTGTAAGGTTTAAGGCTAAACTGACCAATATTGATATTTTTACTGATTTTAAAGGAGATACACATGTTCTGGATGCAGATGAAGATAAAATCAGAGAAGTCTTAATCAATTTAATTGCTAACAGCGTGAAATTTTCGCCCACAGGTGGTATAGTAAGTATTACGGTTTTGGAACGTGATAAAAGCGTTATTTGCAGCATCTCTGACACGGGTATCGGCATTCCAAAAGATCAGCTCCCATTTATTTTTGATAAATTTTTCAGGGTTGACAATTCCGATACCTATGAAATTGAAGGAACCGGACTTGGCTTGTCTATAGTCAAGCATATTGTTGAATCACACGGCGGTTCAATGGTTGCGGAAAGCATTTTAGGCAAAGGGTCTGTTTTTACCTTTTCTCTTCCCAAAAAAAGGCGATAACATGGAATACAAAAAACACATCTTAGTCATTGACGATATGAAACACATAAGGGAGATCCTCTGGTTCAGCCTGAAAAAGGAAGGGTATAAGTCTGCACTTGCTGAAAATGGAAAAGAGGGTATCAAACATCTCTTTAACCCAAAAAACAAGGTGGATCTTGTGCTTTTAGATGTAATGATGCCGGACATGGACGGGTTCCAGGTCCTGGAACACATAAGGACCTCAAATAATTCTCGTTCCAAGGTCCCTGTCATCATGCTGACGGCAAAAGCCCAGAAAGAGGATGTGATTAAAGGCGTTGGCAAAGGTGCCAATGACTATGTTTTAAAA
>JAAEMC010000015.1 GCA_024225895.1 Desulfobacteraceae bacterium
TTAATTCAAATTAATATAAAAACAAAAGTTTTAGGTGGTCAACACGTTTACTCAAGTGTTTACCTATGAATAATCGAATTTTACAGGAGGATAGTTAAAATGAAGAAAAAAAGTACTAATTTGTTGTTCCTCTCGTTGATGTTTCTCATTGGTTTCTCATGTTTTTTACCATCTGCTTTTGCAGGAAAAAAAAATAATACACTTAATGTCGCATTCAGCAAAGAACTTGAAACTCTGGACCGGTATTTTAACACGGCCCGTGAAGGAATTGTTGTTGCCAGACATGCATATGACAATCTTTTATATCGTGACCCTGTTACCTATGAATATAAAGGGCTGATTGCAAAATCTTTTAAATGGGAAAATGATACCCAGATGAACATTGTTCTCAGGCAGGGAATTAAATTCCATAACGGACAGGAGTTAACCGCAGATGATGTGGAATACACCCTTAATTTTGCTGCAAATCCTGACAATAAAGTCAAAACCCAGCGGTTTTCAACCTGGATTGATCACGTGGAAAAAACAGGAAAATACAGTGTAAAAATCATGCTGAAAGAACCCTTTCCCGCAGCCTTTGAATTTTTATCAGGTGCAAATCCCATCTATCCTAAAAACTATTATTCAAAAGTAGGAACAAAAGGTTTTGGCGTTAAACCGATTGGTACAGGCCCCTACAAAATTGTTGAGGTGATCCCGGGTAAAAAAATTGTCATGGTTAAAAATAAAGAATATTTTAAAGACAGCCCCAAAGGACAGGCCTCAATTGAGAAAATTGTCTGGAGAACCTTGCCTGAAATCAATACCCAGATGGCAGAACTTATGGCCGGGTCCATTGACTGGATTTATCTTGTTCCCCCGGATCAGGCAGCCAAACTTGCTGAGATTCCAAACCTCACGGTTATTCCGGCGGAAACTATGCGAATTGGGTATCTGCAGTTTGATGCTGCAAATCGCTCCGGTAAAGAACACGGCATGGACAACCCTTTTGCAAATTTAAAGGTCAGACAGGCAGTTAACCATGCCATAAACAAAGATTCCATTGCAAAGAATCTTTTGGGCGGGCAATCACGTGCTGTATATTCTGCCTGTTTCCCGTCCCAGTTTGGATGCGAACAGGATGTAAAACAATATAAATATAATCCTGAAAAAGCAAAAAAACTTTTGGCGGAAGCCGGCTACCCCAGCGGATTTGAAACCACTCTTTATGGATACAGGAACAGACCCTTGGCCGAAGCAACAATTGGCGATCTTGCCGCTGTGGGTATCAAGGCAAAACTAATGGTATTGAAATATGCTGCTCTAAGGGAGAAAGCCAGAGCAGGTAAAGCCCAGATGCAATTTCTTACCTGGGGTTCCTATTCCATTAACGATGTATCAGCCATTGTAAGCCATTTTTTTGAGTTTGAAGCAGATGATCTTGCCCGTGACCCTGTTGTAAAAGATCTTCTTCTTGAAGCAGATGCCTCAATTGATACAGCTAAACGCAAAGCTCTCTACTCTAAGGCTTTGAAACAAATTGCCGAGCAGGCTTACTGGTGTCCAATGTTCACCTATGTATCAAACAATTGTTATTCAAAAGACCTGGATTTCACTCCATATCCCGATGCAGTGCCGAGATTTTACCAGGCAGAATGGAAATAATAAAATAATATTATGTTAATATATAATTTAAAACGCCTGAGACTTGTAATTGTTGTAATTCTAACAGTATCACTGATCAGATTCATGTTGTAAAGAGCGTCGGGCGACCCCGCCATTTCACTTGCAGGTGAAGGCGCAAGCAATGAAGAA
>JAAEMC010000016.1 GCA_024225895.1 Desulfobacteraceae bacterium
CAGGGAGGAAAAATGGATTACGAAGGACTTTTGGCAGATCGGACAGAACTGATGAAAACCAACGCCATCAGGGAAATTTTAAAAGTAGTTTCAAAGCCTGGTATGGTTTCCGTTGCCGGTGGTATTCCTTCTGAAAAAAGTTTCCCCATGGAAATCATCAAAGAACTGACTGATAAAGTATTAACAAAATATGCCACCAATGCATTCCAATATGATTTGACCGAAGGATTTATCCCCTTGCGTGAACAGCTTGTGGGCTTGCTTGCAAAACGAGGCATCATAACAGATGTAGACGGCATAAATGTGGCCAGTGGTTCCCAGGGCGTCCTGGATGGCGTAGCCAAACTAATGGTTTCCAAAGGAGACAAAATTGCTCTGGAAGCCCCGACGTATCTTGGGGCCCTTTCCGCATTCAATCCTTATGAACCGGAATATATCCGAATGGATATGGATGACCAGGGCCTGGTCCCGGAATCCCTTGAAGAAACTTTAAAGTCCCACAATATCAAATTCATCTACCTGGTACCGACCTTTCAAAACCCAACCGGCCGGACCTTGACCCTGGAAAGACGTATTCAAATCGCCCGAATCATTGAAAAATATAATGCGCTCCTCGTTGAGGATGATCCATACAGCGCATTGAGATACAGAGGAGAGGATATCCCGCCTATAAAAACCATGGCACCGGATAATGTAATTTATATTTCCACTCTTTCAAAAGTATTTGCTCCGGGCTTGCGCATAGGATTTTATGTGGCCCCAAAATTCATCAGCCAATGGATGGTCCTGGTCAAACAGGGGGTGGATCTGCATACCAGCACCTTTAACCAGGCCCTGGCAGCGGAATACCTTGAAGGCAATCACCTGGATACCCATCTTCCCAATATAATCCGTCTTTACAAACCCAAACAGGAGGCCATGCTGGCTGCCATCAAAAAAAATATGCCGACTGATTTTACCTGCTCCCCTTCAGATGGCGGCATGTTTTTATGGGTTACCGGCCCCAAAGGATTTGATATGATGGAACTATATTACAAGTGCATTGAAAATAAAGTGGCCTTTGTACCGGGTAAATTTTTCTACACTGATGAAGCAGAAGGCATAGAGACCATGCGCCTGAACTACACCATGGCAGATGAGAAAACCATTGAAATGGCCATTGGTAAAATTACAGATTCCATCAAAACGATGTCATCCTGAATTAAAAATGGCTTTTTAAATTTTCAGTTTTAATGACAAAAAACTGCCGCCTAAGGGCAATGGCCTATGCTTTAATAATGCAGACCATACACCTGGTTGCCGTTTCCCCTGATCCACCCTCAAGGCGCCACCTGCAGCGTTGTCTGCGTTCGCTCCTCCCTGCGGAGTATGCCTTATACGCCTTTAGTCGTCACTTCTTGGCGCCTTGCATCTGACACCTTGATGGTGGCCAGGGATGTGCCTTGTTTTGTTATTGTGGCATATTATGGAATTTGATGGTGGATTTGGGATTTCTTATGGAATAGATGGTTTCAAAACTTGTCGCAATATGTTACCGTAGATTCTTGACAGTTCAAAATAAGATGTATTGTCTTTTGCAGGAGAACATATGGTCCCTGGTTTGAATTTACCCTCCCATGATTTAATTCAGTTTGTTTTAAACTTTAAACGGAAAATCACGGTTGTCCTTCTTTTAATGCTGCTTTGTTGTTTATGGTTGCCTTCACAGGGATTTGCAACAAAAACAACTCCCACAAAACGCATTGATCCAACCTTTCCAGAGTATCCGATCATACAGCCTAATGTGCAATTCTGGATTGATGTTTTTACTAAATATTCAAACACTCAGGGAATTATGCATCATTCCCTTTACCCTGATATTGTATATGGAGTTATCTCATTAAAGCCCTCCACCACAAAACGAAATAAAAGAATCAATAAAAAGCGGCGGAAGGCTGCCCATAAAAAGTACCAGCAGATTCTTACTAATCTTGCGATTAAAAATAAAAATCTTACCAAAGAAGAAAAACGGGTTGCTGCCCTTTTCGGACTCAAGACATCATCATCCGCCTTCAGGCGGGCAGCAGGCAGTATCCGTTGCCAGGTTGGCCTAAAAGATCAATTTAAAGAAGGGCTTTTAAGAGCCGGACCTTTGTTAAAAGAATTCAAACGAATTTTTCAATCCTACGGATTGCCATTGGATTTGGTCTATCTTCCATGTGTGGAATCCTCATTTAACTTAAAGGCCTATTCGAAATTCGGTGCAGCAGGCATCTGGCAGTTCACCCGTTCAACAGGGAAGCGGTATATGAACATCGGATATGTAGTTGATGAACGCCGGGATCCATATATCTCCACGGATGCGGCAGCAAGGCTGTTAAAAAGAAATTATGAGAACATCAAGGAATGGCCTTTTGCCATTACTGCCTATAACCATGGTTTATCCGGCATGATGCGGGCAAAAAAAAGCAAGGGCTCCTATGAAAATGTATTTAAAAGTTACAGAAGCAGGAGCTTTAAATTTGCATCCAGAAACTTTTATTCTGAATTTCTTGCGGCCCGGCATGTGGCCAAAAACCACCAAAAATATTTTGGGCCCCTTAAATTTAAAAAACCTCATATAATCAATTCATTTAAAACTAAAAACTTTCTTTCTGCCCCCCAATTAAGCGGACATTTGAAGATCAGTTTAAGGCAAATCCAAGACCTGAACCCTTCTTTGAGAAAACCTGTTTTTACCGGTCAAAAATTAATTCCCAAGGGATTTAATTTACGTTTACCACTCCATATCTCGCCTGGTGCCATAAAAAATATCCCTATGGCACTTTACAAAAACGCACAAAAGCCCAGCCGGTTTCATATTGTAAAAAAAGGTGAAACCGCTGGAAAAATTTCACGCATTCACGGTGTAAGGCTTCACGATCTGATCATGGCCAACGGCCTGAACCGGCGGGCTACTATTTATATCGGCCAGACATTACGAGTTCCCGTAAAAGGTGAAATAATTATTGCCCGGGCCCCTCAGGTAAAAAAAATAAAAAAGAAAACAGCACCCAAACCAAGTATCAAGCCTTTAAAAAAAGTGGGGCCCAAACAAGAAGCCATCCAGGCTGAAAAAACAAAAATACCTACAATCAAACCTGTACTTGTTGCAGAAAAACCGCCAATTGAAAAACCTGGGAAAAAAAACACGGAAAGTCAAAAACCTGAACAAAAACAAGAATCGAATCTAATAACTGCGGTAGTCCTGATACAGCCCGGTACCCGGCTGAAAGGAAATCCAATTCCATATCTTGCCACAACCCAAAAACCGGATACGAACAACGAAGGCCCAATACCGATAATAGAGGTGGCCCAGGCCAGGCCCATTACGGATGAACGTGTCATCAATCCCGCTATCCTGACTGAAAATTTGAAAATACA
>JAAEMC010000017.1 GCA_024225895.1 Desulfobacteraceae bacterium
CTGGGATAATATTCATCCAGATGACTTGAAATCCATACTCAAATTTTCAAAAAAGATTATGGCCGTGCCTGATGCTGCCGGAACTACGGAATGCAGATACAAGTGCAAAGACGGTGCTTACAGATGGATAGAATTTACAGGGACTAATCTTTTACATGACCTGGATATAAACGGTCTTTTAGGTAATTATCATGACACCACTGATCGAAAACAATCTGTAGCACTGCTGAAATCTTCCCAGGAACGATTTATCACCGTTTTGAACAGTATTGATGCAACCATTTATGTTTCCGACATGGATACATATGAGATTCTTTTTATGAATCAGTATATGATAAAAAGTTTTGGCAGGGATATGACAGGTGATATTTGCTATGATGCATTCAGAGGGAAGTCAAATCAGTGTCTGGATTGCCCTATTGATGAATTAGTTAATGAAGATGGGACTTCCAGGGGTGTTCATGTCTGGCAGGCAGAGAATCCTATTACGAAAAAATGGTATGTAAACTATGACCGGGCTATAGAATGGATTGACGGTCGGTTAGTGAAAATTCAAATCGCAACTGACATTACCCATTTAAAACAGATGGAAGAGGAACTTCGACAAGCACACAAAATAGAATCCATTGGAACTTTGGCAGGCGGAATAGCCCATGATTTTAACAATATTCTTTTTCCCATTGTAGGTTATACAGAAATGCTCATTGAGGATGTTCCTGAAGATAGTCCGTTCCGGCAGAGCCTGAATGAAATTCACGCAGGTGCATTGCGGGCAAAAGAGTTGGTAAAACAGATCCTTACATTTTCGCGCCAGGAGAGCCGTGAATTAAAACTGATGAAGATGCAGCCCATCATCAAAGAAGTGTTAAAACTTATCAGGTCTGCAATCCCGACCACAATTGACGTCCAGCAAGATATCCATGCTGACTGTGGCGTTATCAAAGCAGATCCCACACAAATTCATCAAATTATAATGAACCTGGCAACCAATGCCTATCATTCCATGGAAGAAACCGGCGGAGTATTGAAAGTGAGCTTAAAAGAAATTGAATTTGAAAAACTTAATCTAATAAATCCAGATATGACACCCGGGAAATACGCTTGTTTAACTGTGAGTGATACAGGCACAGGAATGGATAAAGATTTAACCGAGAAAATATTTGATCCTTTTTTTACCACAAAGGAAAAAGGAAAGGGTACAGGAATGGGTTTGTCGGTTGTACACGGTATTGTGAAAAGTATAAAAGGCAATATTCATGTAAGAAGTGAACCTGGAAAAGGAACTGAATTTAATGTGTGTCTGCCGTTGCAAAAGAGGGTTTCTGAAAAACAGGCATCTGACTTAACCATAGAAATTCAGAAAGGAACTGAAAGTATTCTTCTAATAGATGATGAAAAAAGTATCATCACAATGGAAAAATATATGCTGGAGCGTTTGGGTTATAACGTTACTTCACTTACAAACAGTATTGAAGCTCTTCAAGTTTTCCGGGACAACCCCAACAAATTTGATGTGATCATTACTGATATGGCCATGCCAAATCTGCCAGGAGATAAACTTGCAGTTAAATTAAGACAAATACGCCCTGATATCCCTGTATTGCTCTGTACCGGGTTCAACGAAAATATATCCCGGGAAAAGGCGGCATCTCTGGGTATAAAAGGTTTTTTACTGAAGCCGATTATAATGAAGGATCTTTTCAAAAAGATACGTGAGGTGCTGGATGAAGATAATAGTTTGAATATTTCATGAAAATTACATCAATATATGAAATATCCGGGATAGCCCAAGAGAGAATTAATGGTTCTATATAAAGATGAAGCCTATTTTCATTCCGTCCAAGGATAACCCCGAATTTATAATAACAAACCCCAATACTGCATAAAAAAATTGCCCGGAACCATTTCTGATTCCAGGCCTTAACTAAAAGAACTAAAAGAAAGGTATAGATATTTACCCTGATGCTGTTTTTGTCAGATCTTTATGACACTTTATTAAATCGCTGACCACTGACGGGTCGGCCAGGGTGGAGATATCTCCGAGGCTGTCGTGTTCATTGGTCGCGATTTTGCGTAAGATTCTCCGCATGATTTTACCGGAACGGGTTTTGGGCAGCATGGGGGCAAAATGAATAATATCCGGTGTGGCAATGGGTCCGATCTCCTTTCTGACATGCTGTTTCAGATCGCTTAAAAGAGCATCGCCGGGCATGGCACTGACACGAAGGGTTACAAAGGCGTAAATACCCTGCCCTTTAATATCATGGGGGAATCCTATTACGGCAGCTTCCGCCACTTCCCCATGGCTGACCAGGGCGCTTTCCACCTCTGCTGTTCCCATCCTGTGGCCGGACACATTGATCACATCATCCACCCTGCCCGTTATCCAATAATATCCGTCTTCATCCCTGCGGCATCCGTCACCGGCAAAATAATAACCGTCAAACATCTCAAAATAGACTTTTTCAAACCGTTCGTGGTTGTTGTACACCGTTCTCATCTGGCCGGGCCAGGGCTCTTTTAAGGCCAGGATACCGTCACAGGCGCCTTGAAGTTCCTTGCCCTTTTCATCTAAAATCACGGGATTCACCGAAAAGAACGGCAAGGTGGCAGACCCGGGCTTCTGGTCAATGGCATAGGGCAGCGGCGTGATCATAATACCGCCGGTCTCTGTCTGCCACCAGGTATCCACGATGGGGCAGCGTTCCCTGCCCACATATTTGAAATACCATTTCCATGCTTCCGGGTTGATGGGTTCTCCCACTGATCCCAGTATCCGCAAAGAAGACAGATCATATTTTTCCACCCATTCCTCACCCTGGGCCATGAGCGCTCTTATGGCCGTGGGAGCGGTATAGAACTGGTTGACTTTCCATTTATCCACTGTTGCCCAGAAACGGCCGGGATCAGGAAAATTGGGCACCCCTTCAAACATGATACTGGTTGCACCCTGGGAAAGCGGGCCGTAAACAATGTAGCTGTGGCCGGTCACCCAGCCGATATCTGCCGTGCACCAGTAAATATCATTGTCATGGTAGTCAAAAATATATTTAAAAGTAACACCGGTATAAACCATGTATCCGCCCACATTGTGCTGTACGCCTTTGGGTTTTCCCGTGGAACCGGAAGTATAAAGAATAAACAGCGGATCTTCCGCATCCATCCACTCAACCGGACAATCCGGGGATTCGTTTTGGGCTGCTTCATGCCAGAAGACATCCCGTTTTGGTTCCATTTCAATGTTTAAGCCCGTGCGTTTTACAACAAAACAGCAGTCCACGAAGTGTTCGTTTTCCTCGCACAGCATCAATGCAATATCCACATTTTTCTTCAAAGGAACAGCCTTTGCCCCCCGCATGACGCCGTCTGCCGTGACCACGACCTTGCAATGGCTGTCCAGGATACGATCTGCCAGGGCTTCTGATGAGAACCCGCCAAATACGATACTGTGGATGGCACCAATGCGCGCACAGGCCAGCATGGTGACAGCAAGCTCCGGTATCATGGGCATATAGATGGCCACCCGGTCGCCCTTTTGAACGCCTCTGGCTTTCAGGGCATTGGCAAACCGGCAGACCTTTTCATGGAGCTGCTTATAGGTAATTTCAAGGTCTTCGCCAATAGTATTCCCCTCCCAGATGAGAGCAGTCTGGTCCCCTCTTTTTTCAAGGTGCCGGTCCAGGCAGTTATAGGTAATATTGGTCTTGGCACCTTTAAACCATTCAATTTTCACCGGACCTTTGGATACGGCATAGTTATAATCCCTTACCTTGTCCCATTTCTTTTCCCAGTGAAAATCCTCGGCCATTTTGGCCCAGAACCCTTCCGGGTCATCAATGGATTCCCGGTACATCTCCTTGTACTGGTCCATGGTTTTAATCCAGGCGTTCTCGCGGTCCGCATCTGCAGCATGAAATTTAAATTCCGTCATCTTTCCTCCTTATTGGGTTGGTAAAGGGGTTAATACAAAATCTACTTCACTTGCTTGGCTTTTTTTTGAGTGAGCCCGGATATTTCAGCTCTTACAATGAAAATGAAATATCCGGGCAGGCGATAAAACCAATGTTTCGATCAGGGTTTAAGATTTTTCAGAGACCGGGATGGGAATAAGCTGTGCATCCTCAAGTTGCTCTGCTTCAGGAGATTTGGTCATTAAGGCCAGGACTGCGCCGATTAATAAAAGAATGGATGCCATAATATAAGCGATCCTCGGGCTGTCGGTATAGGCAATTATCATTTGGGAAACCCTTGGGAAAATAAACCCGCCAACGCCCCATGCAGAAAAAATCAGGCCGTAATTGACCCCGAAATTTTTCAGACCGAAAAAATCCTTGGTGGCAGACGGGAACAAAGACAGATTGGTGCCGTAATTAAACCCGATCAATGATGCTGCAAGAACCAGCAAAACGATCTGTGAAGGTGCAATAAATAAAAGAGAAAAGATAACTATGGCCTGGAAAACAAGCATGATAAAAAGCGTGTTGGCCCGGCCGATGCGATCGGAAAGAATTCCGGCAACAACACGACCGGATGCATTTCCAACAGCCATTAAGGCCACCACGACCCAGGCCATGTCCCCCATGCCCTGTTTGGCCATCCCTGCAACGCCGCCGATAATCATCAACCCCGCGCCAGAGGCAACACAATAAATCATCCACAATTTATAAAAAGTCGATGTCCGCATCATTTCTCCGGGTGAGTAATCAATCGGCATATCCGCAACAAGGCTTTTGCCTGATCCGTTTACGGGATGGACTATATTTTCAGGTGGATTGACCAAAAACTGGGCCAGAAAACAAACCACGACCATAAAGGCAATGCCGAAAATCAGCATGGATTTTGACAGGCCGTATTGTTCAATTAAATAAATAGCCAGGGGTGCAATATACACCGAAGCCAGACCAAAGCCCGCCACGACAATACCTGCAATCATACCGGTTTTGGCAGGCGGGAACCATTTGATGGCCGGCGGGGTGGCAGAAGCATAGCCAAACCCCAGCCCCATACCGGTTAAAACACCAAATCCCAGTATCCAGCTTCCCCACTGATTGGAAAGGGAGATAATGATAAGGCCCGCACCAGTGAGGATACCACCGATGAGAGCAGTGACCCGGGGGCTGATTTTATCCTGGATCCTTCCTGCAAAAATCATGGTAAAGGAAAATACCAGGCAGCAAACCGCATAGGGGTCGTTCAGGGCGGACAGGCTCCAGTTGAACAGGCCGTCCCCTGCCACAATGGACTCCTTGATCTTCATTTTAAAAATACTCCAGGTGTACAATATGCCCAGCGCCAGGTTGATTCCCAGTCCTGCCATTGTGACTCGCCATCCGATTCTGCTGTTCTGATTCATTTGCGGTTCTCCTTTTGGTTGTGGTTTTAAGCTCTTATGGGGTTGATCCTTAAACTTAAACACAGATGAATGCCGCATGATTGTTAGAAAGAAAATGATGCGCAACAAGTTACAGATTCAATAGGTACATGAGAAGTCGAATAAAATTCATTTTGCTTCATTCAACTTTTTAAAATAGCAATCATTGTACCGGGATTTGAAAAATCTCATATCATACTGATATTATTGAGATTTAAAAGAAAATCGCTGCGAGTGAAA
>JAAEMC010000018.1 GCA_024225895.1 Desulfobacteraceae bacterium
ACAAAATATATTTCATACAATTGGAACATCAAGTTGTTTGCAAATCCCAAATAATTTTGCAGATGTTTAGATTACTTTGCATGCGATAGATGATATATGGTTTACAGAAGGTTCTAAAGGGCTAAAAAAAAAGCATAGACAGCTCGTTTGACGACAGAAGGAGGTGCATAGATCCGAATCACCCGCAGATCTCAATTGCCCGACAGTGCGAATTGCTGTCGATGTCAAGATCGGCTTACTATTATAAGCCGTGTGATGAAAGCAGCTACAGCAGGCAATTAATGCGGCTTATCGATGAAGAATATACTCGTCATCCATTTTACGGAACTCGTCGCTTGACTGCGTGGCTGAGACGTAATGGACATGAGGGGAAACTATCGGAGAAACCAGGGACAGGCGCTTTATGTCTTGACAGCAATAACCAGCTATGATACACAATTTTTTCAGACCCAACACAGAAAGGAGGAGCAACCCATGCCAAGAATAGCGAGAATGCTGAACGGAGGCGAACAAACCGTTTATCATATCATTTCCCGTACCGCTCTGGACGGATATCCATTCGGTGATATCGAAAAAGAGGAACTTGTCAAAATTATCAAGAAATTCAGTATCATTTACTTTGTCGATATTTTTGGTTTCTGTATCATGGGAAATCATTTTCACTTGCTTTTAAAGATGTATCCGGGGCATGAGTTTTCGGATGATGAGATTAAAAAAAGGTTCGTTCTTTTTTATGGGAATACAAAAACTTCGCTGAAAACAAAATCGAATCTTACAGGAAAAAATGGTCGAATCTTTCTGAATTCATAAAGGAGATCAAACAATGTTTTTCATGTTTTTACAATAAGTTATATTATCGCAAGGGAACACTCTGGGGAGAACGATTCAAAAGCGTCATTGTGGAAGAAGGCCAGACTTTGATCAACTGCCTTGCCTATATCGATTTGAACCCCGTCCGTGCCGGCATTGTGAAGCGGCCTGAAGATTATCGTTGGAATTCCCTTGGTTATCATATACAGTCGAAAAATCGAGATAATTTTCTATCAACGGATTTCGGGCTGGTCGAATTCAATGTCATGGATGAAAATGAAAGATTGAGAAGATACCGCCGTTATGTTTATGAAGCAGGAGCACTGAAAAGGCCGGATAAAGATTTTGCCAAAACGATTGATAAAGCCATTCTTGAAAAGGAACGCGAAGTCGAATTCAATATTGGACGAATTCAGCGATTTACGTATAGAACCCGTTATTTTACCGACTCAGGAATCATCGGTTCCAAAGCTTTTGTCATGGATAATTACCAGCGGTTCAAAAACCATTTTCAGTGTAAAAATGAAAAGAAGCCCAAATCTATAAAGGGACTCGATGGGATATACTCAATGAAAAGATTGTCGGAAGCTTTTTAATGCCCTCCCCTTTTCTATGTGTCAAGGAATATTGGGAGCCTGTCCAAGTTTTCCCCAGTTTTTCATGAAAAAATTTTCAGGATTCAGTCATTGAAGAGAACAGGGGGCTTATGGACAGGGCCTCAATTTACAGCACTTTGCCAAAACAATGCAAAAGGAGAAACCAACGAAATGAGTAATAAAATCAAAATCGATACCAAGAATCCGATTATTGGAATACCCGTTGCAATTATTATAATCGCTTATTTTATCTACAACTGGCACGCTGACAGTTCACAGAATAAAGAAATGCTCAAAGTTTCCAGGGCCATACTTGAAGAATCTCTTGAGAAATGGCAGGCAGGTGATTTTTATGCATCT
>JAAEMC010000019.1 GCA_024225895.1 Desulfobacteraceae bacterium
CTTTAAAAATTCAGGAAAAAGAAAGCATTTTTTTTTAAGTCATATAAAAAAACACCTTCTTGCCGATATTGCCTTTCTATATGTCGTTTATGCCACTTTTATTTGTAAAGCGCAACCCCTATACTCCAGACAAATGAACAAAAAAAAAGGAGATCCAACCATGAACAATGACCAAATTAAAGCGGCCATCGCGCCTTGCGGCCTGAATTGTAAAAATTGCTTTGCCCATGTGGATGGTGATATCCGCAAGTATAGTTTGAAACTTGCAGAAAAGCTTGGCAACTTTGAAATCAATGCAGAGCGGTTTGAAACCCTGCTGGATGAACCTATTTTTAAAAAATATCATGACTTTAAAGAGATGCTCGACTATTTTGCAAAAGAAAATTGCCAAGGATGCCGCAATGAGCAGTGCAAACTCTTTAAAAACTGTGGGGTAAGGGTTTGCCACCAGGAAAAAGAAATCGACTTTTGCTTTCAATGTGATGAATTTCCCTGCGCCAATACCAACTTTGATGAAGGCCTGCAGAAAAACTGGATTCTGATCAACGAGAAAATCAAAAAAGACGGTATTGAAAGCTTCTGTAAAAAGAGTTGTGCCCGGCCCAGGTATGCCTAAAAATGTATTAACCCGTTGGGTTCTTATGGGCAGTCCTCCTGCCCATAAGAACCGATAAAATTATTTGCCAACCAAATCCAATCCTGGCAACTTCCAATATCATTTTCCATGTTTCATTACTTAATCCAAAGGTGTCAATTAAACGATAAAAGATATATTGCACTCATTTAAATGAGACAGATATTGGCAAAAAAATGCCGGCTCTCACTTTTTTATATTACTTTCTCATTTGGTCTTTGCCTGATCTTGCGATAATCTTTTCAGGGTGAACTTGCCGGTATATCCGGAATATTCCCAATGCCCTTTGAGTTCCTCACCTTCCAGGGACACCACCAACAAGGCTCCCGGAGGCCGCCAAAATATCGTAGAACCGCAGACCTTATACTTTGATGTGCTTTTGTATTCTCCCCTGGATGAGGTCACGGAGTCATCCGGACCAAAAGCGGCATTCAAAATTGCGCCATACATATCCTTGCCTCTCCAGGCACCCTGAATGGCATTTTTAACAACTTCAACATCTCCAGGGTCTGAGCAGTCCACTGGACTTTTGGCATCCTTTTCATTTCTTTTTGCCCAGGGATTATCTTTAAATCCCTTGATCCATGCCAATGAAAAATCCACCATCTCCCCGGCAAAACTGATTCCTTGAATTTTTCCAGGGGCAATCACATGGAACCTGCGGCCACCCCTGTAAAAAAACGGCACATCTGTATTGAGAAGGCCTGCTATTTCACACAATATTTCCTGCCGGCGATAGGGGTTTTGCTCGACCTGTTGTAATTCAAGCAAGTCATCCATTTTTGCACTTTTGTAACCTGTCCAGTTACCCGTACTCTGGGAATTAAAACTTCTAACCAACCCTGTGCCATGGTCCCTTGTTGAAAGAATACGCCAGGTGGCAAGCTGAAAATCCTTGTTAACAACCCTCATGACCTGGTTGCCGGGGTGCAGCCCTAGAGGGGTCAGTTTCACCCCGATTTTTTGATAAAGTTGCTGAAGCAATTCACCAATGTTCCGGCCCCGAAGGGTATTGGAGTGAAGGCACTCGATTTCCACTGGCCGGCCATAGTCTTTGATAAGCTGTCTGGCCTTTTCAAGATCATGCTCAGGATAAAAACACCCATCACAGGGTATTTGAGCACCAAAAGGATGGTGAACATAGGGGATGGTATTTTGATATACCATTTTAATTTGCAATTTTTGATTATTGGCCAGGGCCAGGGCCTGGCGGACACGGATATCATCTAATGGCGGTTTGGCCATATTGACAAGAACAATCTCTGCCCCGCTTCCCTTACTTGGGTAAACCGCCATGGTGTCACCCTTCATGGCCTTTTGAATAATGGTGCCCCGGTCCACGGCAATGACATCCACCTGATTTGAAACCAGGGCGGCATACCGGGTCTGGGCATCCGGTATGTGGCGGAACACTATTTTGTCAAGATAGGGTTTGCCTTCTTGCCAGTATTCATTGTTGCGGACCACACTGAAATGATCCCCGTTATTCCATTTTTCAAACTTAAAGGGACCGGTTCCCACTGGTGCTTCATTGTGGGTGAGCTCCTCGACTGCTTTAGGAGACGGGATGTAGGCAAAGGTATAAATTTCATCTGAAATCACCTTTAAAAATGCACCCCAGGGGTGTTTTAAAATAAACCGAACTGTATATTCATCTATTGTAACAATATCTGTTATTGGTTTAAAGAAAGACCGTCCCCTGAACTTGCTGTCCGGGTTTAAAATTCGTTTCCAGTGATGAACCACTGCATCGGCATTAAACCGGGTACCGTCATGGAACTTCACCCCCTGGCGAAGAACGATATCCCAGGATTTGCCGTCATCAGAAGGTGTGGCTGACAGACCCAGCGCAGGGACCGGTTGTCCTGTCGGTCCATAGGTAAACAGCCGGTCCATGATCAGATGGGCCATGCTGGTTATTTCAGGGGTGAATACACCACCGGATCCCAGAACATCAATTCCGTAAAAAGGGATTTCAAACCC
>JAAEMC010000020.1 GCA_024225895.1 Desulfobacteraceae bacterium
AATCAAATTTCTCTTTGATCTGAGATAGTAAAGTTTTTAATCTCTTTTCGCGGTTTCTAACCGTTACCATTTCAATCTCAAACCCGATGAGATCGACATTGGCCGGAATGATCATGAATTTTGGTAATACCGTCGGATAGATAATGTCTTCAATTTCTGCTTTGCCAATAAGTCCCTGGTACAAGGAATATTCCAATGATGGTTTATCAATTCCCATCCCGGTGGTTGCATTGGCCTGGGAGTCGCAATCCACCAAAAGAACCTTTTTGCCAAGCTTTGCCAGGGCCGCGCACATATTGATGGCAATGGTCGTTTTTCAGACACCGCCTTTATGATTGCCTATACTAATTATATGAATCATATTAAAATTCACTTATCACAATTATAAATGCGAGGCAAACAGATATCCGTTAAAAATATTGATCTTATTTATATAAAAAACCCGGGAAAGCAAATTAGATTCACTTCCCGGGTTTTTGATTTATTTCAATATTATTCTTTGTCTTAAAGAGCAGATTCAGGATGGAAAATATCCACTTCTTTTAAATCATCTCCAAGGTATTCCCGTTCATTGGGGCCAAGGATTCCCAAAGACAGGCAAAGCAATGTCCAAAGATGAACTGTTTCCCATTTATGATCATTTACTTCGGACATATCATGCACCTGGGCATGGCAGTTATGACATGGGGTGATGCAATATGGTGCCTTGGTAGCCAGAATCTGGTTGGCTTTTGTCTGGCCATAGGCCCGCCTTTGCTCCTGGAAACCGGACTGGAGATATCCGCCGCCGCCGCCGCAGCAATAGTTGTTGGAACGGTTCGGGGTCATATCGACAAAATTTTCTTCACCCACAACTGCTTTGACCACATATCTTAAATCTTCGGCAACCGGATCGCCAAGGGTCTTTCTGACTAATTGACAGGGATCTTGAACCGTAAACTTAATCTGTCTTTCCTTGTTCCAGTCTGAGGAGGGTTTCAATTTTCCATCTTTGATCCACTCGGCATAGAGTTGGATAATGCTTTTAATTTCAAAGTTGTGTGGGATGTTGAATTTTTTCAGTCCTACCAGGACTGCGAAGAGTTCGTGCCCTCACTCGGTGTTGAGCCAGACTTTACAGCCCAGATCCTCCACCGCTTTGACCTTTGTCCTGATGATCTTCTCCCAATTCTCGTTATCTGCTGAAAAAAGACAATAGTTTTCAGCGGCCCAGCCTTTTGTTCCATAGGTCCAGTCAGCACCGACAAGATTCATGATCTTCCACAACGGCACCATTTCATCCGGTTCAGTGACAGGTTCCCTGGAATTTTGATTTAAAAAGTAGTGGGCACCTTCTCTGTTAACATCAGCGTGCATTTCAGCAAACTCAGGTTGTGACTCCTGGTATTCTTCCAATACATCTTCCACAACAAACTGAAAATCTTCTTCATTTGCGCCCATGGCACTGCAGGTGTCATTTTTAAGGGCCATGTCACAAGAACTTGTGATCCCCTTTGGTTTGTCCTCTTTTGCCCACTGAGCCCTTGCATTGAAGACCAGCTGGGGGATATTAATCTGCATGGGACATACATACATGCAACGGGTACACATGGAACACATCCATACCCAGTTTGAATTTATAATTTCTTCGTCCATTCCCAATGCAGCCATGCGCAAAAATTTTCTGGGATCCATGCCTTCCAGACCTGTGGCCGGACAACCCGAGGCGCAAGCGCCGCATGTCAGACATGCGTTCAGGTTTCCGCCATCAGGCAGAAGTTTCATAACCTTATCTTTAAAGACGCTCTTTCTGGCGCCCCCGATTTTAATAGCTTTTTGTGCCATAATACTACTTCCCCTAAAAGTTACTGATAATTATAGTTCTTTCTTTATTATTAAAGCCTTTTTAGCTTTATTTTTATTCCCTTAAATTTTGAAACAATGTTCTTTTTCTCCTATTCTCGTTCTCATGTCAATAAAATTTTAAAAAATCACA
>JAAEMC010000021.1 GCA_024225895.1 Desulfobacteraceae bacterium
GACTCTGGTGATTCTTGAGACCTGTATCTTGATAAAGGCTTTGAAATTCGGCCAGGACCGGATTTTTAATAAGGCTTCGATTCCACTCATATCATGCCTCTCAATACCCAAGAGTATCAAGGTGTACGGGTCCTTCGCCCGGTGGGCTTTGATAATGGCATCCAAGGCCTCCATCCCGTTCGCCGCAGCATCACAATCCCCGAATTGAGAAAGAATTTTCTGGGCCCTTTTCCGGCTGACAAATTCGTCGTCCACAACCAGGAATTTCATGAAGAGATCCTGAACAGAATATTTGACGATGAAATCCTTTAAAAGGGCACAGGCCGAAGAAAGATTAGCGAATTCTTTTTCAATGCTGGCCTGATCCTGATTTGCAAAGGCTTTGTCCAGTAAAAGCGCGGCATCCAATAATTGTTTGGATGATAGATGTTTGACAGCGTCCATAAAAGATCCCAGGGCCTGGTCAAATTTCAGTGCATCGTTGTTAACAAGGGCTTTGCGGATGAGGTTTACTCTTTGAGAATAATTTCCTAAAAATTCGTCAAAACATTCTTTTACAAGTGTCTTGTTGTTATTCATGGCGCAGAAAAGATCATTCAGGTTAATGATCTCATCTGTTTTCAATGATTTGAGTTCGGGATTTTCCTTTGCAGCACAGTTTATGATGGCTGTTTCCAATGCTTTCCGTTTGATGGGTTTGGTTATGTAATCATCCATGCCCGCAGAAAAAAAACGTTCCCGGTCTCCTGCCATGGCATTGGCCGTAATGGCGATGATGGGAATATGCCCCTTGTTTTTGTCTTGTTTTTCAAGTTTGCGTATTTGCCTTGTGGCTTCAAGACCATCCATCACCGGCATCTGGCCATCCATGAGAATCAGATCAAAATTGAAATCTTCCAAAAGGGCCAGTGCTTCTTTTCCATTGGGGGCAGTAGTGACGGTATGGCCAATCTTTTTGAGCATGTTCACCGCCACCTTCCGGTTCATTTCGTTGTCTTCTGCTAAAAGGATCGTTAAAGGACTTAAAGGAACGTCGGTAATGACTTTTTTATCTTCAAGCCCGAACCGTGTCCCGATTTTCGGATATTTGTCTGCCAGACCCAGGGAGTGAAGCAGGGTTTCGAGCAAAGGTTCTTTAAAAACCGGTTTTATGACCTGGTCCTTAAATCCGGCTTTTTCAAGTGATTCTTCATCCATCCGCTTGGCTGTATAGGGCATAAGAACCAAGGGTGTCTTTGTATGGCCCGGGGTTTCCATGATTGTTGCCGCAATCTCAGAGGCATTGTCATCATTCATTTCCAGGGCAATGAAAATTATTTCATAGACTGCTTGATCATTATAGGCCTTTCGTATTTTTTGTAAGGCAATCCTTTTATCCCGCGCGGTATGGCAGGTACAGCCAAATGATTTGAGATAATAAGAGATGGTGTCCAGGCTGGATGAATTGGCATCCACCACCAGGCATCTTATTTTTTTAAGTTTTTTGGGTACAGTAAGCGGCTTTGTCAAGACATCTGGCTGTTTGTCAAATACAGCTGTAAACCAGAATTTGCTGCCTTGCTTCTCTTTGCTTTCAACACCGATGGTACCGCCCATGAGTTGGGAAAGTTTTTTTGAAATTGTAAGGCCCAATCCGGTTCCGCCATGTTCTCGAGTCATGGCTGAGTCTATTTGAGAAAAAGATTTAAAAAGTTTTTTGACCTGTTTTTCGGGGATGCCGATGCCGGTATCAATTACCTCAAATTTCACTGTAACTTGTTTTCTGCCTTTTTTTTCCAGGTAGATGTTCAGACTGATTTCGCCATTTTTAATAAATTTTAATGCATTGCCTACCAGGTTGATGATGATCTGGCGAAGCCGTGTGGGATCCCCTTTTATGAAATTGGGAACCGCATCATGGATTTTACATGCAAACTCGACATTTTTTTTTCTGGCTTTTTCGGCCATGGGCCGGCAGATATTAGAGATCAGCCAGGCCAGATCAATATCAATAGCCTCAAGCCTTGTTTTTCCGGCTTCAATTATGGAGAAATCAAGTACATCACTAATAACATTTAGCAAGGCTTCGGAACTCTGCCGGATGGAATCGGCATAATTTTCTTGCTCAGGGGTCAAAGTTGTGCTCAGCAACAGATCAGCCATGCCCACGACGCCGTTCATGGGTGTTCTGATTTCATGGCTCATATTAGAAAGAAAGGTGCTTTCTGCTTTGTTGACTGTTTGGGCATCCTCTTTGGCCTGCTGTAATTGTATCGCTTGCTCTTCAATAGTATCTTCCAGGTGTTTTTTGGTAAGCTGGGTTTTAACCCGGGCAAGCAGCAAGTCCTTGATAAAGGGTTTGACAATAAAGTCACTGGCACCGGCTTTGAAAATAGTTTTTATCGCCTTTTTATCGTCCTTGGACGTCATAAAGATGATGGGGATTGATTTAAAACGATCCTCTTTTTTTACCTCTGCGCAAAGCGTTTCCCCATTCATATCGGGCAAGTTCAGATCGGCCAGGATAACGTCAAAATCAGGCGAATCAGGGCTGTTGAGAATATCTAAGGCTTTTTTACCGTCTATAGCCGTTACAACATCGATCTTCTCAGCCTTCAGGGCTTTTTCCACAGTGGTAAGGCCAAATTCGGAGTCATCCACGACCAGGATGATCGGATTGTCGGAAGTTTCCACCATAAGTTCCTTTTATAGATTGTATTTTAAATTAATATTGGGCTGCTAGTGCTGTATCTGGTAATATACCATCAAATATTACCAGAATCACTGTTTACAATCAATAATTGAATCTTTTATCCTGGGACAGGCTTGGATGGCCTGCCTGAAAGGAATCCGGGTTTGTGCATCTGACGCCTTGATGGTGGCCAGGGATGTGCTCTTTTATTCATCATATTTGGCTGTGGGGTTTTCATCGGCAATTTTTTACTATAATAAATATTAATTTGTCTGCATCAAACAGGTAATGGCTCGAACATACGGTGAGGAAAATTCATTACATTTTGCAGTTTGCCCTGGATGTTTTTGTGATTTTGCCGCCATCCCGAATGCCCGGCTGGACAAGGGAACCGGTTTAAATGGGTTGTATTGGGGTGTGAATTTTGGGCTCAGTCAAGATCGGGACTATTTTTTAATGTAATATGCCGGTTTAAGGTTGACTTTTTGAAACTGAACCATCTATAGATAATGATTGTGATTTATACCAAATGTCATAAATATATTTCGTTAAAACTGAAATTGAGACATCTCATGCTGTTTGACTTAAGTCTATAAATTTATGAGCCGGGTTTTTGGCGATTGCCATACCCCATTTGGTTATTCGAAAAAATAATTTTGACAATCGCTATAATGCATCAGATAAGGAGAACAATATATGAAAATATTGAAAATAGATCACTTGGGAATAGCCGTTTCCAGCATTGCTGATAAGAAAAATTTTTGGACCGATGCCATGGGCCTTTCTTTGGAAGGAACAGAAACCGTTGAGGAGCAAAAGGTCACCACTGCATTTTTGCCTGTGGGTGAAAGCGAGGTTGAACTTCTGGAATCCACGGCCGATGACGGCCCCATTGCCAAATATATTGAAAAAAAAGGCGAGGGCATCCAGCACGTTGCCTTTCGGGTGGAAAATATTGAAGAAGCCCTGGCAGAGCTCAAAGAAAAAGGAATAAAACTCATTGACCAGGAACCCCGAAAAGGTGCTGGTGGTGCCAAAATTGCGTTCCTTCATCCCAAGGCCACATCCGGTGTCCTTGTGGAACTATGTGAAAGATAAAAGAACTCTAACATTTTAACAATTTATTTTAGACCGGAGGATAACCATGTCTCAAATGTCTGATATCAATAAATGGGAAGAACTAGCAAAAAAACAATTAAGGGGAAAGCCCCTGGAATCCTTAACACGGAAAACCCCTGAAGGTATTGATGTAAAACCCCTATATACTGCCAAAGATCTTGAAAATGTAGAAGCCATCAATAATCTGCCCGGGTTTGAACCCTTTGTCCGGGGACCCATGGCAACAATGTATGCCGGCCGGCCGTGGACCATCCGCCAGTATGCAGGGTTTTCAACCGCCAAAGACTCCAATGAATTTTATCGCAAAAATCTTGCCGCAGGTCAGAAAGGATTGTCTGTCGCTTTTGATCTCGCTACCCACAGGGGATACGATTCCGACCACCCAAGAGTTTCCGGTGATGTGGGAAAGGCAGGAGTTGCCATTGATTCTGTGGAAGATATGAAAATTCTTTTTGACCAGATACCTCTGGATCAGATGTCTGTTTCCATGACCATGAACGGGGCGGTACTGCCCATTTTAGCCGGGTATATTGTGGCGGCCGAAGAGCAGGGCGTCAAACATGAACAGCTCATGGGCACCATTCAAAATGATATATTAAAGGAATACTTAACAAGGAATACCTATATTTATCCGCCAGAACCCTCCATGAGGATTATTTCCGATATTATCGGGTTTTGTTCAGACCATATGCCCAAGTTCAACACTATTTCCATTTCAGGATACCACATTATGGAAGCGGGTGCGGATTCTGTTTTACAAACCGCATTTACCCTGGCAGACGGCCTGGAATATGTAAAAGCAGCCCTGGCCACGGGTCTGGATATTGACAAGTTTGCCCCAAGGCTTTCTTTTTTCTTTGGTATCGGCATGAATTTTTTCATGGATATTGCAATGTTGCGGGCGGCCCGGTTCCTTTGGGCGGAGCTCATGGATCAGTTCAATCCCGGAAATCCCAAATCCAAGATGCTCAGGACCCATTGCCAGACCTCGGGTTGGAGTCTGACCCAGCAGGATCCTTACAATAATATTGTCAGGACAACTTTGGAATGCCTTTCTGCTGTTTTAGGCGGTACCCAGAGTCTGCATACCAATTCCTTTGACGAAGCTGTGGGGCTTCCAACAGAGCTATCAGCCAGAATTTCCAGAAATACCCAGATAGTGGTTCAGGAAGAATCCCATATTTGTGATGTGGTGGATCCTTTAGGCGGATCATATTATGTGGAAAGCTTAACCCAGAACATAATAGATGAGGTTCGAAAAATCTTTGCGGAAATAGAAGAACTGGGCGGTATGGCAAAGGCTATTGAAACAGGAATGCCCAAGATGCGAATCGAAGAGGTTGCCGCAAGGCGTCAGGCACGCATTGACCAGGGAGAAGATGTTATTGTAGGGGTAAATAAATACCAGATCGAAGATGAAACCCCCATGGATGTCCGCGAGGTTTCTGAAGCAGTCAGGGATGAACAGATAGCAAGATTGGAAAAAATCAAAAAAGAACGGGACAACACTGCAGTAAAAGAGGCACTGGAAAATATCACCAGGGCATGTGACTCTAATGAAAATCTTTTGGCTGTCTGTTTGCCGGCTGTAAGAGCCAGGGCAACCGTGGGAGAGATTTCCGATGCCATGGAAAAGGTCTTTACCCGTTTTGTGGCCACCACCCAATGCATTTCCGGTGTCTATGCATCAGAGAGCTCAGATAAGGAACTCATTGAATCTTTGCGAAAACGAACCGCTGATTTTGAAAAGAAAAACGGGCGGCGACCCAGGATCTTATTGGTCAAAATGGGACAGGACGGCCATGACAGGGGTGTAAAAGTCATTGCAACCGCATATGCGGATTTCGGGTTTGATGTTGATCTGGGACCCATGTTCCAAACTCCTGAAGAAGCCGCTAAAATGGCAGTGGAAAATGACGTTCATATCATTGGTGTTTCAAGCCTTGCCGCAGGGCATAAAACGCTTGTGCCGCAGGTGATGGATGAGTTGAAAAAGCAGGATGCTTCTGATATTAAAGTCGTGGTCGGCGGTATAATTCCGCCGGGTGATTACGACTTCTTGCGGGATGCGGGCGCATCGCAAATTTTTGGTCCCGGAACAGTGGTCACGGACAGTGCAAATAAAACACTTAAATCAATAGGCGCATAGGAAAGATGATACAAAACGACCCTGATGTTTACTTACAGGGTATTTTAAAAGGGAACCGCCGTATCATTGCAAAAACCATCACCTTGATGGAGAGCTCTCTTTCGGAGCACCGCAAATGTGCTGTAAAGGTGATGGAGCAGATCCTGCCTTTGACCGGGAAAAGCACCCGTTTGGGGATTACCGGTGTACCTGGTGTTGGAAAGAGTACTTTTATTGAAAATCTTGGTTTGAATCTGGTGAATAAGGGACATAAAGTTGCAGTCCTGGCGGTTGATCCCTCAAGCCAGAGAAGCGGAGGCTCCATTTTGGGGGACAAAACCAGGATGGAAAAATTGTCCAGCCATGGGAACGCATTTATCCGGCCGTCTCCTGCAGGGGAAACTTTGGGCGGTGTTGCCGCTAAAACCCGTGAAATAATGCTGGTGTGCGAAGCAGCCGGATTTGACGTTATCCTTGTGGAAACCGTGGGTGTGGGCCAGTCTGAAACCAGTGTCGCCTCCATGGTGGATTTCTTTTTGGTACTCATGATTGCAGGCGCCGGAGATGAGCTCCAGGGAATTAAAAAAGGTGTCCTGGAGCTGGCAGATGGCATTGCCATAAATAAGTCGGACGGTGATAACGTGGAACGGGTGGCCAAAGCGCAAAAAGAACTTGAAGTTGCCATGCATTTTCTCAATCCTGAAACCTCAACCTGGCATACCCCTGTACTTACATGCAGTTCTGTCCTGGACGACGGTACAGCCAATATCTGGGATATGGTCATGGATCATCAAAAAAAAATGACAGCCACCAAAGAGTTTGAACAAAGGAGAAGAAAACAATCCCTGGAATGGATGTGGAACCTGGTAAATGAAGGACTAAAACTTAGCTTTAAGAAGAATAAAGCCATTAAATCAGCCATGCCAAA
>JAAEMC010000022.1 GCA_024225895.1 Desulfobacteraceae bacterium
AAGTTTTATTTTCAGCGTGTTAGAGGAAATGAGAGAGACAGGACTGTTTTCAACAGACTTGCTATTTAGACAAATTTTGTAAAGAAAAATTACAAAATTTGTCAATAGGTCCATTTCACTTCTAATAAAACCCTTGTATTTTCATGGTTTAGATTGTAGTTTCCAATGCGTTGTAAACAGTTCTTATTCAACCGTAATATTAAATTCAGGTTGTTGCATATGCAAGCAAAACAGATAAGCCAGGCAAAAAAGGAATTTTTCAAAGGGGCTAAAGATACTTTTCCATTAATTGTAGGAGCCATACCCTTTGGCATTATTTTCGGGACTCTTGCTGCCAATTCAGGCCTTTCATTTTTTGCAGCCATGGGTATGTCTTTATTTGTCTTTGCAGGGTCCGCACAATTTATTGGGATCGGACTTGTCTCTGCCGGTACCGGGTGGGTTATCATTGTGCTGACAACCTTTGTGGTGAATCTGAGACACCTGCTTTACAGTGTTACAGATGATATAAATTAAAAATATTAATATAAGAGAGGGGGACAAAGATGTTTTCCATTGATAAAACCGTTATGCTGCTCATTGATGTGCAGGGAAATCTGGCCCGGCTAATGTATGAAAAAGAAAAGCTTTTCAAATCCCTGGAAGCCATGGTCCAGGGAATGCAGATTCTTGGGGTGCCAATTATATGGATGGAGCAGATCCCCAAAAATCTGGGCCCCACCCTTGAACAGATTTCACAACACATTGTCGATAATGCACCCATTGAGAAATTTTCTTTTTCCTGCACCGGAGAACCTAAATTCAATGAAAAATTTCAATCCCTGGGAAGAAATCAAATTTTATTGACCGGTATAGAATCCCATATTTGTGTTTTTCAAACCGGGCATGAACTGTTGAAGCAAGGATACCAAGTACAGGTTGTTGAAGATTGTGTCTCCTCCCGTACCAAAGAGAACAAGGAGATTGGTATCCAGCGGATCGTTCAATCGGGCGGGGAGGTCACCTGTGTTGAGATGGTGTTTTTTGAACTGATGAAAGCTGCCCAAGGGGACAAGTTCAAGCAGATTATTAAATTGATAAAATAAGCTCTTCTGGAACAATATCAGAGAAACTGATTTTTATTGAGCTTAAACTGCAATTTTGATGGTGGATGTCTCTTCTTCGGGAAGGTCATTAACCTTTGTATAAGAATCCACAGCCTCTTGGCTGTTGCCAAAAGCCTGTGTTTCATTCTTGGCGGCTTGGTCTTTGGCTTGTTCTACCATGAGTTCGGAAAGTGCCTGGGTCGCCATGGCCGAGGCCTGGGATGCTATCTTTAAATCCTGGGCAGAAGGGCTGGCAGGTGCCAGGGCAGCGCTTTTTATCTGCCGCATTTTCTGGATGGTGGCAGAGGGATCACCTGGGACAGGAGCGGTGTCAATGCCCACTTCACCCCCTACGGCATAACTTTTTCCATCAGGGCCCCGGCGATAGGAAAAGTTGGCACCGGAAGTGATATAGCGCCCGCCTGCGGCCACATGGGCCATCTCATGCCTTTTAACTTCGGCATCTGTAAGCTTTAATTCATTTATTAACCTGAGCTCTGATTCTGTAAATTGAGGATCGATATTTGATTGGGCAGCATCTGGTTTTTCTTTTTGGGCCGAACTTTGATTGCCATCTTCAGAAGGATTAGAATTGTTGTTGGTATTGTTCGGATCACTGGATTTTTCAACCTGGGGTATGTTTCCATCAGGAAGATCTTCATGGATCTCGGGTTGGATAGGGCTTTGCTCGGTATTGCCCGCCAGATCATTTCGGGCTGGTAACGGATTAAATATGCCGCCTGCTGAATAATTGCTGTATGAAATTGCAGTCACATTCATTTATTAATATCCTTTTTTACTGCCATGTTACAGAAGAATTAATTGATTATACAAGTTGACAAACCAGTATTGCAATATAATTCTTGACAATCAACCTATCGGCATTTGAGTATAAATTATTTAATTTATATTAATATTTGACAAATCCTATTTTATTGTGCTACTTTTCAAGATTAGCCTTTGCAGGCTGGTTAAAAATGACTTGCTGACAACGGAACAATTCCAGCTCAAGGATGAATTCTTATGACCCGACAGGCAAAAGTCTCCCGAGACACCAGTGAAACCCAGATTACAATCCAATTAAGCTTAGATGGCACAGGAAAAGCACAAATAGACACCCAGATCCCTTTTTTTGATCATATGCTGACTGCTTTTGCGGTCCATGGTTTTTTTGATCTTAAGATAACGGCAAAGGGTGATATAGACGTTGATCTTCATCATACCATTGAGGATGTAGGAATAGTACTCGGCCAGGCCTTTGCTGATGCACTAGGCGACATGAAAGGGATTGTCCGGTTTGGAGATACAAGTGTCCCCATGGATGAAGCATTATCCAGGGTGAATGTTGATCTCTCCAAACGGCCGTATCTTGTTTATAATATACCGGATGATTTAAAATCCCGCGGAACTTTTGATGCATATCTTGCCAAAGAGTTTTTTCAGGCTCTGTCTGTGAAAGGCGGGTTTAATCTGCACATAAATACATTTTATGGTGTGAATGAACACCATGTTCTTGAATCTGTCTTTAAGGCAATGGGCCGTTCATTGCACATGGCTACCCGGATGGATGAAAGAATTTCAGGCGTACTTTCAAGCAAAGGTGCTTTATAAAAATAATTTCCTTAAATGATTTCTTATTTAACTGATAATATGGTGAATTTTAAATGATTGTAATACCTGCTGTTGATATTAAACAGGGCAGATGTGTCCGTTTATTGCAAGGCCGCATGGAAGATGAAACGCGCTATGCGGATGATCCACTCAAAATGGCCCAAAGATGGGAAAAAGAAGGTGCAAAACTGATCCATGTGATTGATCTGGACGGTGCCTTTGCAAAAGAAGTAAAAAACCTGGAATCTGTGAAAAATATTCTGGCCGGCATCAATGTCCCCATCCAGTTGGGCGGTGGCATAAGAGATGCCCAAACCATATCTATGTATATAGAAATGGGGGTTTCAAAAGTGATCATCGGAAGTGAAGCTCTATACAATCCTGCTCTAGTCAAAGATGCCTGCAAACAATTTCCAGGCAAAATTGTGGTGGGTATTGATGCAAGAGACGGGATGGTAGCGGTTGAAGGCTGGAGCAAGACATCCAAAACCACTGTTTTGGAACTGGCCAAAGAATTTGAAGCTTGTGGAGTGGCAGCCATTAATTTTACCGATATTCACCGGGATGGCATGCAGACCGGCCCGAATATTGAGGAAACAGCGCTGCTTGCTGAGGCAGTATCCATTCCCATTGTTGCATCGGGAGGGGTAAGTAGTATTGAAGATATAAAAAATCTTTTGAAAATTGAAGGTAAGGGGGTAACAGGGGTTATTACGGGTAAAGCGCTTTATGAGGGGAGTCTTGATCTAAGGGAAGCCATAAAGCTCACACTACAATAGCAATTATCTTTACACCGCTGTTATTGACATGTGATTTTAAGGGCTTAGATTATAGAGTTTGTTAAACCTGTTGATTTTGGAGTTAGCTGCACCAAGATGCATATTCCTGAAGAAAAAATTTCAGAAATTTTACATACGTCAGATATCGTCGATGTGATATCCGAGACTGTTATATTAAAAAAATCAGGAAGAAATCATTTTGGATTGTGCCCGTTTCATTCTGAAAAGACGCCTTCATTCTCCGTAAGTTCAAACAAACAGATCTTTCATTGTTTTGGATGTAGCGCAGGCGGCAATGTCTTTTCATTTTTAATGAAATACCATGGTGTCACATTTCCCGAGGCCGTGAAAATGCTGGCCCAAAGATATAATATTACCGTTGATACCGGTACCATTGATCCCAGAAAGAAAAAAGAAATTACACTTAAAGAGAATCTATTGCGGCTCAATAAAAAAGTTATGGATCTTTACTCCCACTGTCTTATGGAAGAAAAAACTTTGGGACAGGCAAAAGAATATCTCAAAAAAAGAGGAACTTCAGACGATATCATAGAACAGTTCAAGCTGGGTTTTGTACCGGAAAAGTGGGATACAGTCGTTCAATTATTAAAAAAACATAAAGTATCTCAAGAAACCGCAATAAAATCAGGGCTCGTTTTGGAAAGAAAACAGCAAAACGGATACTATGACAGGTTTCGCAACCGTATTATGTTTCCGATATTTGATATTAATATGCAGGTGGCAGGATTTGGGGGACGGGTTATGGACTCTTCCATGCCCAAATACATGAATTCACCCGAAACCCCTGTCTATTATAAAAGCAGAATACTTTACGGTCTGCATGAAGCTAAACAATATTGTCGGCAGGAAGGGTTTGTTTACATTGTAGAAGGATATTTTGATTTTTTAACCCTTTTCCAGCATGGCATCAAAAATACGGTGGCAAGTCTTGGTACGGCATTAACTCCGGATCATGTGAGGATACTCAAAGGATATGCCCCGAAAATGATATTGGTCTTTGACTCGGATCAGGCCGGTATTAATGCTGCAAAAAGAAGCATTAGTGTATTCATGGCAGAGGGTGTGGAAATAAAAGTGCTGGTTCTTCCCCAAGGAAAGGATCCTGATTCTTTTATGGTGGAATACGGATCCGAGGCCTTCAGGGATGAAACCCAAAAGGCCAAATCCGTCATGCAGTTTCTTTTGCAAGTTGCTATTGAACAGCATGGGCTCACTGTGGAGGGCCGTGTTCGCATTTTAGATGAAATGAAAACGCACCTTCGCCTGATTCAGGACAGTGCGTTAAGATCTTTGTATATTAAAGAATTGGCTGAAACATTGAATATTGATGAGAAAGCGGTTCTTGAAAAAGTCAGGGAAGCGGTGACTGCCCCCAATGATGGGGTTTCTTCCCTGCTGCATAAACAGCCGGTTAAAGAGGAATTGGTATCAAACCCAAGAGAGGAACAAATTATCTCCATGATGCTGCAGTTTCCTCGGCTAAAAAAAGAAGTAGAAAAATGGAAGGTTCTTGAATATTTTTATTCTCCCGAACTCAAAAGAATTGCGCAAAAGATAATGAGCATTGATGCCAAAGAAGATGCCTTTGTGACTGATGTAATGGCAAAGGTGAAAAACAAAGAAGATCAAGAGCTTATTGCCTCGTTCGCAATGAATGATGATTTCGGTGAAAGAGATATCCATGAAAAAGCCATTTCATTAATTCAGAGAATAATTAAGGTTAAAAAAAAGAATGATAACGTATTAACGACAAAAATAATAAGTGCGGAAAAGGGCTGTGATTCCGATCTGTTTGATTTGCTGAAGCAAAAACAACAGGAGATCGAGCGATTACATGATTTAAAAAAACTTTAAGCCTTTGGGAGGCATTTTATGGCAGGAAAGACAAACAAGTCTGGAGAGAATGTGATTATTAGTGATAAAGAGCTGAAAAAACTCATTAAGCGGGGTGAAAAGAACGGTGTTCTCTCTTTTGCCGAAATCAATGATGCAATTTCCAAAGATTTGAAATCTTTGGATCAAATAGAGGATATAGTGGTTCAGTTTAAGGAGCTTGGGATTGTGCTTGTGGATAAGGAAAAAGAAAAACAAAAGAAAAAGA
>JAAEMC010000023.1 GCA_024225895.1 Desulfobacteraceae bacterium
GGAAAAGCCAAATGGGGCTGGTATGGATTGTGTAACATGCCATGGACACATTGGCGAATCCACATCCTCCAGACCCTATGAAGAAAACAGGATCACAGGCTACAGCCGTGATATCTGGGGCAAAAACATCTGGGGAATAAAAAAACATTCCTATGATCGCATGAAGATGGACGACTGTGCTAAATGCCACAAGCAGGAAAACGGCCACAAAGGCTATTGTTTTCAGTGTCATAAGTAAACCAACAAACAAGGAATTCAAAACTTTACAGAGGAATAATTTATGAAAGTTGACAGAAGAAGCTTCTTGGGATTGGGACTTGGCGCAGCTGCCGGCATAGCGGTTTCCCCTGCCGCATTGAAACTGATGGATGATTCTTCCATCTGGTCCCAGAACTGGTCTTGGACCCCTGTCCCTGTGGACGGAGAAGTAACATATGAGTCTTCGGTCTGTAGCCTGTGCCCGGGAAACTGCGGCATCAGCGTTAGAAAAATTGACAACAGACCTGTTAAAATCGAAGGATCTGCAGACTACCCGATTAATAACGGCGGAGCCTGTCTTCACGGGATTGCAGGCCTTCAGTATCTGTACGATCCTGCAAGAATTAAAACTCCGTTAAAGAAAAACGGTGATAAATTTGAGGCTGTTTCCTGGGATGATGCCATTTCCTATGTTGCAGGCAAATTAAAAGATATCAGAAAAAGCGGATCTTCAGAAAAACTGGCCTGTATTACAGATAAAGACCAGGGCTCTGTATCCAATCTTTTTAAACGCCTGCTCAAAGCTTTTGGTTCTCCCAATCATTACACCATGCCTTCTTTGGAATCCTACCTGGAATTAACCGCTTCAACGGTACATAACCAGGATGCAACCATTGGGTATGATCTGGCCAATGCAGACTTTGTTTTAAGTTTTGGCGCCGGTCTTATTGAAGGCTGGGGATCGCCGGTCAATTGTTTTAAGACCAATGCATCCAGAAAAGAGAGACATGCCAAACTTTATCAAATCGAACCGCGGCTTTCCAATACCGCCGCCAATGCCGACAAATGGATTCCTATTAAGCCGGGCACGGAAGCAGACCTGGCCCTGGGCTTATGTTCGGTAATTCTCAAAGAAAAATTATTTAATTCAGAGTTTTCCGTTAATTTTAAAAACGGATTTTCTAAATTAACAGCTTCTTTGGTGAGTTTCTATTCACCGGCCAAGGTGTCTGAAATGACCGGCATAAAAGCCGAAGACATTAAGAAACTGGCTGTTAGGTTTGCCAAATCCAAAATGTCCCTTGCCATTCCGGGAAAAGGAAGAGGAGCCAGCGGCCAAAACCTGAAAGAACTTGCTGCCGTACATACCTTAAATTGCCTTGTGGGCAACATTAATCAAAAGGGTGGTGCCTGGATAAATCCCTTGGATGATTATCTGAATTTTCCCAATGAAACAATGGATAGCATTGCCAAAAAAGGGTATTCAAAAAAGAAACTGGGCAATACGGTAACTGATTTTTTTGCAAAAATAAATGCATCTGACAAACCGGTAATTGATACCCTCTTTGTTTATAATGCAAATCCGTGTTTCAGCCTGCATGATACAAAAAACATGAAAGAGGTCATTAAAAAGATTCCGTTTGTGGTCAGCTTTTCTTCCTTTTTTGATGAGACCGCCATGGAGGCAGATGTGATTCTTCCTTCTCATTTCTTTCTTGAGAGGATTGAAGATGTTCCGTCCGGCTCAGGGCTTGCCAGCAGAGTTGTCGGCTTGTCAAAACCAATAATCGATCCGATTTTTGACACCAAACATCCGGGAGATACCATCCTGGATCTTGCCAATGCCATTGAAGGAACTGTAGCCGAAAGTTTTAGCTGGGAAAATTATGAAGAGTGTCTGGCTGAAGTAGCAGGAGATATATGGGATACCCTTGATGAAAACGGGTATGCGGTGATTTCAGATCAACCTTCAACCAATGCGGTGAATGTTGATTTTAAATTTCTTGCCGCCAATCCGGATACCATCCAGGCCCAGGGAGATTTAGAGCTTACCCTGATTCCCATTGACAACATGAGAATTACCAGCGCAGCACCGGCATCTTCGCCTTTTGCCATTAAAACGGTTTCAGACCGGGTGATTTTGGGCGGAGAAATTTTTGTAGAAATAAATCCGGAGACTGCAAAAGATCTTTCTGATGGTAGTGATGCCACGCTGACAACCCCCATGGGCTCAGCCTTGGTGAAAATAAATTTCAATGAAGGAATTATGCCGGGTGTGATTGGCATGGTTCAGGGCCTTGGTCACACCTTTGGCAATGAGTTTATTGTGGGCAAAGGGGTTAATATCAACAACTTAATCGGCCCTGTGATTGAAGCTGGTTCAGGACTGGATGCTGCTTTTGGGATTAAAGCAAGTATTTCCAAGGTCTAAAATCATGGATAATTTTCTAAAGAGGTTCTGATGACAAAAGATAATAAAGCACATAAGTTCGGGATGGTTATTGATCTGGACAAATGCACTGGATGTGGTTCTTGCATGGTCTCGTGCATGTCGGAAAATAATGTTCCATTTAAGGAAGATGAATCCAATAAAAAGGATAGCATTACCTGGATGCGTGTTTATAAACTGACCAATGGAAAACCCTTTCCAGATACTGAAATAGTTTATATGCCCAGGCCATGTCAACATTGCGGCGGTAAGGGAGATCACGGGCATTCCCCATGTGTTTCCGTATGTCCGGCAACAGCCACAGACTATGGGCATGATACCGGTATTGTGAGTCAGATTTATACACGCTGTTTTGGTTGTAGATATTGTATGGGAGCTTGTCCTTACCATGCCAGGTATTTCAATTGGTGGGATCCCAAATGGCCTGAAGGTATGGAAAAATACCTGAGCCCAGATGTATCCCCTCGTATGAGGGGTGTGGTCGAAAAATGCAGCTTCTGTTATCATAGATATCAGTCTGCCAAGGACAAGGCCTATTATGAAGAACGGGACCAAATTGAAGAAGAAGAGTACCAGACCGCCTGCACCACAGCTTGTCCGGCCGGAGCTATTGTATTTGGCGACTTGAATAATACTCACCATAAGGTTACCGAAATTGTTAAACCGAATCCTCACCCGGATCAGTGGAAAAAATATGTAGTTGGAAAATCAAGAAATCCAAATGTTTTCAGACTCTTGGAAAGATTGGGCACCAATACAAAGATTTACTATCTTTCCGAACGTGAATGGGTCAGAAAAGCAGGTGACAATTACATTGACGATGAATGGAATAAGGTTAAGAATCACCATGGGGAATCAACAACCCATGGATAAAATATCTAAAACCTATGTTAGGAGTGAATAAATATGGATTCTGCATTAATACCTGAAGGCGCGCAACGCTGCTCTTTCCCTAAATTTTTATTGGGGATTGCCATTGTCGGCGCGGTCCTTTTATGGGGCGTTTTTGCTATGTTGCTGTGCTGGTTTAAAGGGCTTAACCAGACCAACATGAATGATTATTACGGGTTTGCCATCTGGATCTGGGCGGATCTGGCAGTAATTGCCATTGGCGGCGGCGCATTCTTCACAGGTCTATTAAAATACATTTTTAAAATTGATGAGTTGAAAAATATCATAAATTTTGCTGTGGTTATCGGGTTTATCTGTTATAGTTCGGCCCTGTTAATCCTTGCCATTGATATCGGGCAGCCATTAAGGGGCTGGTTTATTTTCTGGCATGCCAATGTCCATTCCATGTTGACGGAAGTAGCATTCTGCCTGACGTTATACTTTGGTGTGCTGATCATTGAATATATTCCCCTTATTTTGGAAAACAGGCAGATTGATAGGGTTCCGTTTTTTCATAAACTGAGCCATAACTTCCATGGTATCATGGCTGTTTTTGCCGCTACGGGCGCCTTTCTTTCCTTTTTCCACCAGGGATCCCTGGGAGGCGTTGCCGGTGTCCTTTTCGGACGTCCATTTGCAGTCAGGGAAGGTCTTTTGATTTGGCCCTGGACATTTTTCCTGTTTACCTGGTCTGCCGCAGCATTCGGCCCTTGTTTTACATTGCTGGTAACAAGGATCACAGAAGGTGTGACAAGAAAAAAGCTGGTCAAGGATAATGTGGTTCATTTGTTGGCCAAAATTTCCGGGTGGATGATCACAACTTACATAA
>JAAEMC010000024.1 GCA_024225895.1 Desulfobacteraceae bacterium
CCTTATGCTTGATTTGCAATCCGGGCTTATCCTGAAAACTACAGGGAAAAAGGATAAGAAAAGGAAAATACGGAATGATTTCCTGCGGCTGCAATCATATGCAGCGTGATACAAGGCCAAATTTATCTCTTGCAATCCCATATCGTACATGGTAATTTTTTTCTGATTATAACGGATTTGGGGATGCCCGGCAATTCGACAAAACCACCTATTGCCGTTGCTGGCAAAACAGCTGAATGAAAGTGATGAAGGATGCCAAATCTTTATATTATTGCCGGCCCAAATGGTGCCGGCAAAACAACCTTTGCTGAAGACGTTGTTCGTCGTCGTTTTAATAAAGGATTATTCAACCTTTTTCACTTATATCGCCCCTTAGTGCTCCCATTTCAAAAACGATGTCCAGGTTAAAGAGGAGTGCAAAAGACAAGCGAAGCGATCTTTTGCCAGGTGGCATTATGCGAAAAGCGAAAGAGCGCTTCGCTTATCTTTCGCACTTCTGGGTGAAAAGCGAAAGAGCGCTTCGCTTATCTTTCGCACTCCTGGGTGAAAAGCGAAAGAGCGCTTCGCTTGTCTTTCGCACTCCTGGGTGAAAAGCGAAAGAGCGCTTCGCTTATCTTTCGCACTCCTGGGTGCTCGAGCTAAACCTGGACATCGTTTTTGAAATGGAGCACTTAGGTGAGTAGCCCAAAATAAAAAAATATAACTCGTCGTTGAGCGGACGGAAAAAGCCCTGCCGCTCAACTCACTCACTTATATCCTATTTTCGTGAAAAATGGCAAAGGCTGACAAATTGGCCATTGATATAATAACAAATTCAACCTGACAGATAAATATGGGAATGGATTTTACAGCTCTTATTAAATATGAAATTCCGGATAAAGACAGATTAAATGCAATTTATTCTTTGGAAAGAACATCACCACAACAAGTGCGGCGAGTTACTGAGAATTGGCGGACTTATAAATATGCAGATATTTCAATCAATTATCCAATATGGGTTAAAAATTTCGGAGAGCAGGAACAGATTCCGAGACCGGAACTTCCTACGTTAAAAGCCAGTCTTCGGATGCCTGAAGGATTTTTTATTACTTTCGGATATGATTCAATGGAAATATATCACTTTCTGAGATGGCAGATATTTCTTACAGACAAACTGTGGCAAAAAATAATGACAGAAGCCTGTAAAGCCTTTGCCAATATGTTCGGAGCTGTGGACGGGATAATAACCAGTGACTGGTCTCCGGTAATCGAAGCCTTCTTTAACGGAAAATCTTTTGATGAGGCTTTAGTTCAGGGACAAGGCGATGATAAGGAAGTTTCAGAAATAGAGGAATTGTATAATGTATTAGATGATACCACATGGGACTCTCATGGTTATTGGCGATTTTCAGTTTGATTTATTTTGTCCTTATTCCTTAATTTATAATTTAACGGAGACTTAAATATTATGACCGAATTCAACTTCATCGGCACCGAAGCAGCCAGGCCAGATGCGCCTGACAAAGCAGCAGGCAAGGCCGTTTATATCCATGATCTTGCAAGGCCTGCCATGCTGTACGGAAAGGTTAAATTCAGCGAACATGCCCATGCAAAAATAAAGCATATTGACACCTCTGAAGCTGAAAAGCTCTTAGGTGTGAGATCTGTCATAACAGCATACAATACACCTGAGATACGGTTCGGGTTTATCAAGGACAACTTTGTCCTGAAAAAAGAGAGGGTCCGGCAGTTTCGGGACGAAGTGGCCGCAGTCGCAGCCACAGACCCTGAAATCGCCGAAGAGGCAGCAGATCTCATAAAAGTTGAATATGAACCGCTTCCCGGGATATTTACCCCTGAAGATGCCTTAAAAGAAGATGCTCTCCTTATTCATGATTTTGATCCCAGGGGCAAACCCAGGACCGACAATATTGTTCCTGTTCCCTGGAAATTCGAGGCCGGCGATGTGGAAAAGGCAAAGCAGGAGGCAGCTTATATTGCCGAAGATCATTTTCAGACTCCCCTGATACAGCAATCCTGCATGGGTACTGCCGGCTGCATTGCTGAATTTGATCTTAACAACAACCTGATTATCCACACAAAGACCCAGATCCCGTTTTTAGCGCAGAATGATTTTAATGCAGCCCTGAAAGCAATGGGCCTTAAAGACAGGAATACAAGGGTAATCGTCCCCACCCTGGGAGGCTCATTCGGGACCGGGCTTGATACCCACGCATATGAGTATATTGCCATCCTGCTGGCTTATAAGACAGGAAAACCGGTAAAAATCATTTATAACCGCGAAGAAGAATTCATGGGGCTTTCCCCGAGGCAGTCCAGCAAAACCCATATTATCCAGGGATGCGACAAGGATGGCAATCTTTTGTTCAGGGAAGTTAACATGGTTCTTGACAACGGAGCCTATACCTCATGGGGCGCAACCACTCCCAGCGTCATGATGCTGCCCATATCTTCTCTTTACAGGGTTCCCAATGTGTTTTATAAAACCAGGATCGTCTACACCAACAATACCTATTGCCAGGCCATGCGGGGATATGGCAACCCCCAGGCTGCCTGGGCATTGGAAAGTAACCTGGACCAACTGGCTGAAACTGCCGGCATTGATCCCCTTGAATTCAGAAAAATCAACAAAAATATCCCCTCTGACACCACGCCCATGGGACTCCGAATATCCACGTGCGGCATGAAAGAATGTTTGGAAAGAGTGGAAGAAAAGCTTGAGTGGAAAAAGAAGCAGGGAAAAGGAAAAATAAAAGAAGAAAAAGG
>JAAEMC010000025.1 GCA_024225895.1 Desulfobacteraceae bacterium
CAGTCAAAAAACATATATGTTGTAAAGGCGATCAATATGGCAGCAAAAATATAATGAAGGCTGTGGTTGACATAAAATTTCGCAAGCCAGCCCAACCCTGGAATATCTGCAATATAATAGCGCTTAAAAATGGGCATCTGGGCAAACCCGGTAAGGGTGATGAAAAAGATGGTAATAAAATAAAAAATCTTTCTGATATTATCTGACCGGCTCATTATTCATCCTCCTTTGTGTGCATATAAAATTTTCCAATTGCCGCTGCTGCCCCTGCCAGAGGTGCGATGAGCATGGCTTTCGCCAGATTGGAGCCCTGGGCCATCATATCTTTGGCTTTATTCAGATGGGGTTTGCCTTTGCCTGTTTCCACCATCTTACCCAATTCATCAAAGGGAACCGGGGATACATAAATCGTATTAGTACCGCCGTTTTCTGTTTCACCATAAAGATATCCGTTGATCTCGGCAGCCAGGGCATGGGCCTTTTTCACCATTTCAGACCGCGGGCCGATGGTCTGCACATTTTCTGGACAGACCTCAACACAGGCCGGTTCTTCTCCCTTTTCTAGCCTGTTATAACACCGGTCGCATTTAAACATAACGCCATTGCCTGCCATGGCCGGCAGCACATTAAGATAGAGACCAACCCCTGTCTGGCGCTGGGGTATGTCCCATGGACAGACTTTCCTGCACTTGGATCCGCCAAGACAGATATCGGAATCAATACGGGAAAGGCCGTTATCATATTGTTTGGCAGCACCCCAGGGGCAAAGTTTGACACATGGCGGATTATTACAATGCATACACCGCCTGGGAATATTCAACTCAACTGGTTTCCCGTTGACCTTGCCCTCTGCGTTTTGAATATAGAGCCAGTTGTAAGGGGTCAGCCGGTCTGTCACATCTCTTTTATCAGACCAGTCCTCCACCTTCACCCGTGGTGGAAACATTTTTGGAAAAGGTTTTTTGGGTTCCGGATATTTGGATTCATTCACCTCTTTGCAGGCATACACACACTCTTCACATCCGATACATTTTCGGATATCAAGTAAGGTGACCAGCGGCTCCTGCTTGTCGAGGGTTTTGGCAGCCCTGGCTATAGATGTACCTGCCATTACCGTCCCTGCACCCATCAAGGAGCCTTTTAAGAATGCTCTTCTGCTAATTTTTGAACTCATTGTTGTTTCGTCCTTTTATTGACTGTATTTTACAATGTTTTGATAAACTCTTGAAAACTCATGGTTTCATATTTTAAAGAGTCTATATATTTTAATATTTTCATTAATTGTTTTTCATCCACATAGCCGGGCAGGTTACTGATTTTCCCAGTGTCGGATTTTAAAAACCACATGGTTGGCAACCCCTTTACCCCAAAGCTTGCGGCAAGCATTTTATCAACATCGGTATCCACGATAATGGGGATAAACTTCTCATTTAAGAACTGAACCACATTATTGTCCTTAAAGGTCGTACTCTTTAATTTCTGACAAAAGGTACACCAGTCGGCATGAAAATATAGAAAGATATTCTTATTTTGCTCACTTGCCAGGGCCAGTCCCTGGTCATAAGTCTTCCATTGAATTTTTGTTTCATCCTGGGTGCCTGAGTTGCCTTTATTAATAAATGACCACCCTGCCAAAAGGGCGATACCGACCAATAAAACAACCAATATGTTTTCTTTTCTCATGTTTTTATCTTTGATCCCGATTCCATAGCTTTTATCTTTATGAGCAAAGATGATGCCAGTTTATTCATTACACTCTTGTTTTTTAAAAAAAATGGCCAACTCGTTGATACCAGTGTATTTGACAAGAATCCATTTTAAAAGAGATCATTTCAAACACCTGGTATAAGATTTACAATAGGTTAACACTTTTATCGGGGTCTTGACAAACGGCATGGTTGAATCTGCTATGTAATCAATCTATCTTTACACAACCGCGGGGAATTAAAAAAGCAGATACCACGCTGTGGCTTTACAATCTGTTTTATTTTTTTTAAACATAGCTTTGTAACCTTATGAAATACCCATAAGAAACCGCTTAATTTCATTCAATATAATTTAAGGAGAAGATGATGACCGACAATGTATTGATCACACTTGCCTGCGGAACCGATAATCCCAACCGGGCCACCCGAGGCCTCTTTCTTGCCATGGCTGCCCAGAAACAAGGAAAAAATGTAACTGTTTTTCTTTTGGACGAAGCCGTCTACCTGGCCAGAGAAGGTGCAGTTGAACATTTAAAAGCCGCCACAGGCGACTCAGCCGATGATCATCTGGCCCATCTTCAGGCCACAGGCGTTCCTATCCTGGTCTGTACTCCCTGTGCAGCATCCCGCTTTATCAAAGAAGAAGATCTGGCAGAAGGGTGCAAAATGGCCACAGGAAATGAATTAATAGAACTGACATGCAACAGCGCCACTATCAGCTTATAACTTCATAAAGGGGAGGGCAGACCTTTTTGTCTGCCCTTTTAAAACCTTATTTCTTTTCAGGCCCCGCTATTCTTCTCCAGTACAATCCCATACTTTTTCATGCGTTTCCACACCGTAACCCGGCTGACACCCAATATTTTGGCTGCCTTGGATTGATTGCCGTCTGACTTTTTCAACGCTTCAAGCAATGCCTCTTTTTCCGATATACCTGCCTTAAGTCTCACACCTCCAGTGCTTTGATTCATGGCAACGGATAATGAGAGGTCCGGCTGAACGATTCTTTCAGGCAGATGCTGAAGGTCAATACTCTTTCCCCTTGCCAAAACAAAGGCATA
>JAAEMC010000026.1 GCA_024225895.1 Desulfobacteraceae bacterium
CCGGCAACCTGATTTCCAATACTTCCAATAATGATGCGGGTACTGGGAACAATGCCCTGTTGACATTTACCGCTTCAAATGACGGTGATTATTATATCTCTGCCGGAGCCGACTCTAACTACACCGGCACATACACTTTAAACATCAGTGACATTACAGAAGAAGATGACACAGATGACTATTCTCAAGATGAAACAACCACCGGCGCCATTGCGGTTGGGGATTCTGTTTCCGGAGAAATTGAAACCGCCTATGATGAGGACTGGTTCAAAATTTCCCTTGATGCCGGCCAGCAGATCCAGATTGACCTGGAAGGCAGTCCCACCAGTCAAGGCACATTGGCAGATCCTTATCTTTCAGGGGTTTATAATGATTCGGGCAGCCTTGTAACCGGCTGGGATGATGACAGCGGCACCGGCAGGAATGCTCAATTGAACTTTACGGCCACAGATGCCGGGGATTATTTCATATCTACAGGCGGTTTTTCCAACTATACCGGAACCTATACGCTCTCAGCCACTGATTGTACGATAACAGATGACTATTCTGCAGGTATTTCAACTGCCGGAACTGTGACAGCAGGCACGCCTGTCACAGGCGACATCGAAGAAGGCAATGATACGGACTGGTTTGCCATTTCCCTTTTGGCCGGGCAGCAGATCCAGATCGATTTGGAAGGCTCTGCCACTTCAAAAGGTACGCTGGTTGATACATTTATTGCAGGCATATTTAACAGCAGTGGGGAGCTGATTTCCAATACATCCGATGATGACAGCGGAGCAGGCTGGAATGCGAGTTTGGCGTTTACTGCATCTTCCGACGACACCTATTATATTGCAGCCGGTGCCTTTGGTTCAAACACAGGCACATATACTTTATCTGCAACCGATATCACCCTTGGAGACGATTATTCTGCCGATACTGCCACTGATGGGACTCTCTTTGTTGACAGCTTTACAACCGGCACAATTGAATCCGCCAATGATCAGGACTGGTTTAAAGTCAACTTAACCGCTGGCCAGCAAATCCGTTTTGATCTCGAAGGCGCGTCCACATCCCAAGGCACACTGATTGACACTTATATCCACGGGTTGTATGGCAGCAACGGCGACTTGATCTTAAATACATCCAACGATGACGGTGGTGAAGGAAGAAATGCAAAATTGGAATACCTTGTCGATGCTTCCGGTGATTATTACCTGGCAGCCGGGGCTTATGCCGATGACACGGGGACATATCGTCTGACAGTGACAGATACGGCAAGCAGCGATGATTATGCTTCAAGTATTTTCACAAAAGGCGCACTTAATATCGGCAGCAGTATCATGGGTGAAATAGAAATTTTCGGAGACCAGGATTGGTTCAAGGTCAGCCTGAATGAAGACCAGGCTGTACAGATCAACCTTGAAGGGAGCATTCTAAATAAAGGAACTTTAAGTGATACTGTCCTGTTTGGAATCTATGACAGCACCGGCACTCTGATTTCTGATACAAGCAGTGATGATGACGGATATGGAACAAATTCAATGCTGGAATTTGCTGCCCCTTCAACAGGAGATTACTATATTTCTGCCGCAGCATTTGACACCTATACCGGCAGCTATACACTCAGTGTCATGGAGCTTGATAACGTTATTTCCCTAACCGGTGTTCAGCAGTCAGTGGACAACGGTATATTTATTTAAAAAAAAGCTGCTTTTGAAAAATTCCGGGGACATGATACGATTTTTTGTTGTGGTTCTGCTTTTGGTTATGCTTGTAGGGGCAGCCTCCAGAGGGGTCTGACCAATCCAGAGGGGTCTGACCAAACCAACCAATTGAAATGATTACAAATATGTTTCAATTTCCAACCTTTTTAGGGCCAATACCGATGTTTTGGGCATCAAAAAAGCCAATATAGGAAGATACGCATACCAAAGAATTTTCTATATGGCTGTTTTTGATGCCAAAAAGTTGATTATAGATGCTATTTCACTGAATTTTTATTGACTATTCTCTATTATTTCAGGCTATTACCTTGGTCAGACCCCACCTCATTTCAGGCTATTACCTTGGTCAGACCCCACCTCTACCACCTCTACCACCTCTACCACCTCTACCACCTCTACCACCTCTACATTTTCAAACCATAATTTTGCAATACATTCATTATCATTTCAGCCGATTGCCTTGGCGAGCCCAGTTGAAAATTATCGAGATCAGGGCCGTCTCCAATCTGGCCGGGGAACAGGATAAACAAAAATAGGATTTCCGGCTGACAGGCAAATAGACCTGATCTGCGAGACACTTCTAAATTCATCGTTTCGGGATAATACTTTGTAATCAGATTTTGAAACTCATTGCTATTCTCTCAGAAGTTGAGTATCCTATTACCCAAGTTACTATACTGTCCCACTCAAGCACTCAAACTATTAAAAAATCATATTGACTACTCTCTTTTAGAATTTATGTAAATTGGGGGCAGCATTTCCGAGATTCCGTGTCCATTAAACGAATTCGTAATTACAGGTCTGTGACCAGGCCTGCTTAAGATTAGGAGATTTTAAATGCTCAAATCAATTCGTTCAAAACTCATTGTCTTTTCACTGTCTCTAATTTGGGTTGCGGTGATTCCAGTTGTTATTACCGTAAATATTTTGATCAACAATTCGGTCCATGATACCCATATGGCCAATGTGGCCCAGCAAGTAAACATTATTGAGCAAATGCTCGGCGTATTTTATGACGACCTGGATCGCAATATTGATATGTTTGCCAATCATGAAAATGTAAGAAACGCTGATAATACATTGACCGACTATTTAAAAGTTACTGATGGTGACAGCAAAATGACACCGTCAAAAAATGGTGGTGTCGAACAAAAAATTTTCGAAGAGTTTGACAATTATGCCAGAACTCACCCGGGGACCCTTTACGTGTATATGGGAACAGAGGATGGGGGGTATATTCAATGGCCTGAAACAGCATCAGGAAAGGACTACGATCCAAGAACGCGTCCCTGGTATACTGCAGCCATGGGCCAAAAAGGGACGATCATCCGGACCGATCCCTATACAGATGCGGTTAGCGGTTCTGCTATTGTTTCCAATGCCAGAACCTTTGAGAATATAAGCGGTAAGGTTTACGGAGTTGTGGCCATTGATGTCTCTTCCGCTAAACTGGCCGAGATTATGAAGGGAATAAAAATTGGAAAAACCGGATATGCCATGATGCTGCATAAAAGCGGCCTGATTCTGGCAGATCCTAAAAATGAGGAGAATAACCTCAAGTATCTCAAGGAAGTGGGCATTGAAAAGATGGAGGGCATTCTGGAAAAGCAAAATGCCAGTTTTGAAACCAAGATTGACGGGACAACCTTTCAGGTGGATTCCTTTCAGTCTGCCAAAACCGACTGGGTGGTAGTGGCTCTTATTGAAAAAGCAGAACTGTCCGAAGTAGCCAGATCGATCCGGAGCATAGTATTGTTGATTACCGTTTTGGTTCTGACGGTTGTGGGCGGTTTGACCTATGTGGTTTCCGGCAGATTCATCAAACCCATTAACCTTATGGTTGACGGATTAAAAGATATTGCCGAGGGTGAGGGGGATCTGACCATGCGTCTGGCATCGGACAGCAAAGATGAAATCGGTGAAATGGCCAGGTGGTTCAATACCTTTGTAGAAAAACTTCAGGGGATTATTAAAAGTATTGCCAACGATTCCGACGAACTAAACACATCATCGTCAGCATTGCTGGCCATTGCCGGTGAGGTTTCTCAGGGCGCTGAAAAAATGTCGGGAAAATCCAATTCTGTGGCCACGGCTGCTGAAGAGATGAGCAGCAATATGACATCTGTGGCAGCAGCGGTGGAAGAATCTTCCACTAATATCGGGATGGTCTCTGCGGCTGCTGAAGAGATGACTTCCACTATCAATGAAATCGCTAAAAATACGGAAAAGACAAGGGCCACCAGTAATGATGCTGTTGAACGGACCCGGAAAGCCTCTGAAAAGATAGATGACCTGAGCAGATCTGCCCAACAGATTGGGAATGTGGTGGAAACGATTAATGACATTTCCGAACAGACCAATCTGCTGGCTTTGAATGCAACCATAGAAGCAGCCAGGGCAGGTGAGGCTGGAAAGGGCTTTGCCGTTGTCGCAGGAGAGATCAAGGAGTTGGCAAGGCAGACCGCAGAGGCCACACTGGAAATCAAAAAAAAGATACAGGGGATCCAATCCTCAACCCACGAAACCGTGTCAGAGATTGAGGAGGTCACCAGCGGTATTGCCAGTGTAAATCAAATGATCGATACTGTGGCGGCAGCGGTGGAAGAGCAGTCCGTGACCACCCAAGAGATTGCCTCCAATGTAAGCCAGGCGGCCGAAGGCATCCAGGAGGTCACAGAAAACGTCACCCAGAGTTCAGAAGTGGCCAATGAAATTGCCCATGATATCACAGAGGTTAGCCAGGCAGCCACAGCCATGTCTGAAAGTTCTACAAGTATCGACAACAGTGCCGGCGGGTTAAGCCGGTTATCAGGCAACCTCAAACAAACAGTTAATCTGTTTAAAGTATAATAAAAAAGAGCCCTGAATCGAGGACATCCGGTTCAGGGTTTTTTATGTCCGCTTTAATCCAGGAATAGCTGTTCCTGCACTATTATTTTTATCTGAAATCCGTTTTTGGACAATAGTGATATAATTTGTTAATATGTGACAATTAAGTAGCCCCTTGTCCATATTAAACTGATACCAATAAATATTGTAAAATCCATATAAAATTGGGAATAATGAAACAATTTTATTTATTAATGGTTCTGATCATAACTTTATCAGGGTGTGTCCCTGCCGACCACCCAAAAACAAAGCCATTAGCTGATAAAGGAATCCTTGATCTTCGAGATTGGGATTTAAAAAAAGACGGGCCTGTTGCTCTGGATGGCCAATGGGAGTTTTATTGGCAGCAATTTTTACTTCCCAATGAATTCATAAATCGCAACCAATCCAAAAAAACGGAATTCATTCATGCCCCAGATGATTGGACTGACCATAATGCAAATGGTTCCACAATAAAAGGAGACGGATATGCCACCTATCGGCTGACTGTCCTTCTGAAGAACACAAAAGAACCATTGGCTGTCAAACTATTAACCATCGGCACAGCGTATCAATTTTATATAGACGGCCAAAAATCATGTTCCGGCGGCAAATCAGGCAAAGATAAGGCGTCAAGCAGTCCGGGTTCAGTCCCGCAAGTGGTAGCATTTACACCGTCACAGACAAAAGTTGAACTGGTATTTCATGTTTCAAATTTTCATCATGCCCGGGGAGGGATTTGGGATAAAATATTACTCGGACATGAAAAACAAATTAAGGCGCTGAAACGCAAGCAGGATAAACTCGACTTCTTTTTAATCGGTATCCTTTTTATCATGGGTATTTATCATTTAGGATACTTCATTCTGATGAGACGGGAATGGGCTGCCCTCTTTTTCGGATTATTCTGCATATTGATTACCATTCGCCTCATGATTACAGGTGAAGAACAATTGCTTGCCATTTTTCCGGCGCTTACTTACATGCTTAAGGTTAAATTGGAATATCTATCCTGGTATCTGGGCGTGCCGGCTTTTACCATGTTCTTGAAAAGTATTTACCCCAACCATTTTCCGAAAAAAATAGTCTTATTCATCATTGCAGCCAGTTTTCTTTTATCCATACTGGTCTTAATTTTTCCGGTGAGCGTTTTTGTAAAATCGAAAATACCTGCTCAAATTTTTCATCTCGCAACTGCCATTTTCTTAATTTATATTATGATCCGTGCCGTTTTTGAGAAAAAATTAGGGGCCGGTGTACTTCTTTTCGGAGGTATTGTATTTTTTATAACCTTTCTCAACGATATTCTGTTTAATAATAGAATTATCCATACCGGAAATTTTACTCCCATGGGAGTGGTGTGTTTTATTCTTGCCCAGGCCTATGTGCTTTCCATGCGATTTTCCAGGGCTTTTGCCAAAGTTGAAGAACTATCCGCAAGCCTCGGCAGTATTTTCCGCAACTCACCGGCAGGTATTTTCCAGACAACCCCGCAAGGAAAATTTATCAAAGTAAATCCAAGAATGGCTAAAATTTATATGCATCATTCCCCCCAGGATTTTATAGCCAATATTCCGGATTTGGCTCACCATCTCTCTGAAAAGGATTTTCAGTTCTTTAGAAAAAAAATGGATGCCCGGAAAGTAATTCAGAATTATGAATGCCGGCATTTGAGTAAAGCGGGGGCTGCCATTGATGTGTCCATCAACGTGGCGCCCTCCTTTAATGAGAAAGGTGAAACCATTCGTTTTGAAGGTGTCCTGGAAGATATTACCGAAAAGAAAAATTCGGAATTCCGGCTGAGAAAGGAAACCCGGCGGGCAAACAAGATGGCCCAGGTGGCAAAGGAGGCCAGCCAGACAAAATCAGAATTTCTTGCCAACATGAGTCATGAAATCCGGACCCCCATCAACGGGGTGATCGGGATGGCGGAAATCCTGTTGGAAACAGATCTGGACGATGGCCGGAAAGATTATATCAAAATCATTGAAAATGAAGCCAATTCCCTGTTGAGCATTATCAATTCCATCCTGGATTTTTCAAAGATTGAAGCCGGTAAAATGGAGCTTGAGCATATCCGGTTTGACTTGAGGAAAATTTTTGAAGATCTATCCAATATTTTTGTTATCCGGGCTGAGAAGAAAAATCTTGAATTCATCTCATTTTTGGACACCAACATCCCTGGCGCCCTGAATGGGGATCCGGGAAGGCTTCGTCAAGTACTGGTAAATCTGGCTGAGAATGCAATAAAATTTACCAGGCAAGGCGAAATCTCCATCAGTGCAAATGTAATTAATGAAGACCATGACCAGGTGCTGATCCGATTTGAAATCAAAGATTCAGGCGTCGGTATTTCCTCGAAAAAACAGGAAAAAATTTTTCAAAGCTTTTCCCAGGCAGACAGTTCCACCACCCGAAAGTACGGAGGTACCGGTCTGGGTATCACCATATCCAAACAGCTGGTGGAATTGATGGGCGGCCGGATCGGTGTTGACAGCATTCCACAGAAGGGTACAACATTCTGGTTTAACGTTGAGTTTGAGAAAATGTCTCAAGTCGATTTGAATGTAAATCCTGCAAGAATTGAACTGTCCGAAAAGCAGATTCTGGTAGTGGA
>JAAEMC010000027.1 GCA_024225895.1 Desulfobacteraceae bacterium
CAATCCTGATGTCAAAAAAACGATTCCCGACCAGATACCTGTAAAAGGGATGGTCACTATGGTCGACCTGGGGGCAAAAAAATGTATCCCATGTAAAATGATGGCCCCGATTCTTGCGGATTTAAAGAAAGAATATGACGGTAAAGCAGCTATTGTCTTTATCGATGTGTGGCAGAAAGAAAATCAACCCCATGCAAAAAAATTCAAGGTTCGTGCAATTCCGACACAGATCTTTTTTGACAAGGATGGAAAAGAGATTTCGCGACATGTGGGATTCATGGACAAGAAAACCATCGTGGCTACACTTGAAAAACTTGGTGTAAAATAGCTTTTGTACCCCATTTAAAAATCGCTGGGGATGAAAAACTATAACAATTAAATTGAGACAAGCAGGCTCGATTGGAATTTTTTTTATGTTTGATAATCTGTTTTTGACAATAAATACATGGATGAGCGGTGATATTGGATTTGCTCTTGTCGGATGTTTTGCATGGGGAGTCATCAGTATTTTGTTCAGCCCCTGTCATCTTGCCTCCATTCCACTTATCGTAAGTTATGTGGCAGGCCAGAATCAAACCCTCGATGCAAGACATGCCGCACGTTATGCCATAGCATTCACTTTCGGGCTGTTCATCACAATAGCGGCTCTGGGTATTATATGTTCTCTTCTTGGGAGAATGCTGGGTCAGATCAGTCCTTATTGGACTATCCTGGTGGGGGCCATCCTGGTTTGGGTATCCCTCGATATGCTCGGCATCAAAGCCTTGTCCCTGTCAGGGGGAGGCATGAGCAGGATCAAAGTCAAGGGCCTGGTTGGAGCCTTTGTACTCGGACTGTCCTATGGACTTCTTTCAGGTTCATGCACATTCGGATTTATCGCTCCCATTCTCGCTTTCATCACCATCGAAGGGAAAATCGTTTTTGGGATAACATGCATTGTACTTTTTGGAATCGGGCATTGCCTGCCGATTGCCGTTGCCGGAAGCTCGGCAGCTTTGGTGAGGAAAGTGCTCGAAAGTAAAAAATTTCAAACCCAAAGCTCGTGGTTTAGAAAAATTGCAGGTGTGGCGATAATGGGATTCGGGGTTTATTTTATTGGTAAGCCTTTTATAGGGACGTAAAAATCCGGAAATCGAAATAAGGGAATTCCGAAAAAATAATTTATCTG
>JAAEMC010000028.1 GCA_024225895.1 Desulfobacteraceae bacterium
ATGGGTTTTCAGCAGGGATTTGATGAGGGCAAGGAACAAGGCACTGAAAAAGGGCATGCTCAAGGTTTTGAAAAAGGGGAAAAAGAAGGCCTTGAAAAAGGGGAAAAACAAGGCTTTGAAAAAGGGGAAAAAGAAGGTTTTGAACAGGGCTTTCAAAAAGGCGAAACCGAGGCTGAGGCAAAAACCCGGGAAAAAGGCTTAGAAATCCTCAGATCATTGGAAGAAACATTGAAAACCTCGGACACTGCCCTGGATGAAATGATCACAAAATATGAAGAAGACATTATTTCCCTTGTGTGTAAAATTACGGAAAAGGTGGTTATGGCCAAACTTGAAACAGACAATGAAATTGTAAGGCATACGGTTATGGATGCCCTAAAGAGTCTGGCAAATCCTGAAGAGATAGTTTTAAGCATCAGTTCTGAAGATTATGAATATATTGAAATGATCAAAGATGAATTTTTTGAAGTCATTGACTCTTTGAAGGGTGTTTCCGTAAATACCGATCCCTCGGTACAAAGGGGAGGGTGCAGGATAGAGACGTCAACAGCTTCAATCACAGCAGACCCACAAGAAAAATTAAAAGCTGTTTTTGATACACTGACCAGTCCGGGAGAAGATATTGAATGAGAATCGTCTGAATAAGCTTGATTTTAACAAATATGCCAAGGCAGTGGATGATACAATTACCACCCGGCCTGAAGGCAGGATTTCGCAGGTGGTCGGCCTTATTGCAGAGGGCGACAGCTTGGGGCTCGGGGTTGGCAGCCTCTGCAGCATCATTAATGATCAAAACCAGGAAATCAAGGCAGAGGTGGTTGGCTTTAAGAAAGAAAAGGCCCTTTTAATGCCCTATGGGGATATCCGGGGCATCAGCATGGGCAGCCGGATTATTCCTGTTGCGGATTCCCCGGTTGCAGGGGTGTCTGACGCACTTTTGGGAAGGGTTATCGACGGTATGGGAACTCCCATAGATGGCAAGGGCATCATTGAATATACTTCCCATTACCCCCTTTATGGGAAACCTGTCGGCCCCATGGACAGGGAACCTATCAAAACCCCCCTGGATGTGGGCGTGGCAGCCATAAACAGTATTATGACCTTAGGCACAGGCCAGCGTGTTGCCATCATGGCAGGCTCCGGGGTGGGTAAAAGTGTTCTCATGGGGATGATGACCAAACATACCGAAGCCGATGTGGTGGTTATCGGGCTCATTGGAGAGCGGGGCAGGGAAGTGAAAGATTTTATTAATGACACCCTGCAAGAAGAAGGTTTGAAAAGAGCGGTTGTGGTTGCAGCAACTTCTGATATGCCGCCTCTGGTCAGAATCCGGGGGGCATATTTAGCCACTACCATTGCAGAATATTTCAGGGACCAGGGAAAAAATGTGCTTCTCATGGTGGATTCCATCACCCGCTTTGCCATGTCATCAAGGGATGTGGGCCTTGCCGCAGGAGAACCTCCCACTTCAAGAGGATATACGCCTTCGTTTTTTGTGCAGATTCCCATTCTTTTAGAGCGGGCCGGGAATATGGAAAACAGTGGCTCCATCACCGGGATTTACACGGTCCTGGTAGAAGGGGATGATTTGAATGATCCTGTGGGGGATACGGTTCGTTCCATTGTTGACGGCCATATTGTACTGGACCGGGCTTTAGCCAACCGGGGTCACTATCCGGCCATTGATGTTTTATCCAGTATTTCAAGGGTCATGCGCGATGTCAGCACCGATGAGCACAAAATAATCCGGGACAAGGCGGTTGGTGTCATCTCCTCATATAAGGGTGCAGAGGATATGATCACCATTGGCGCCTATATTGACGGGTCTGACCCCAATGTTGACGAAGCCAAAAAATTGATGCCGGCGATTAATAAATTTCTCCGACAGAATATGGAAAATAAGGTTGATTTGCAGAGCAGTGTCCAAGGGTTAAAAGAAGCGTTGGGCATAAAACAACAGGAGTAATAAAAAGGGTTGTCATGAAGCGGTTTAAATTTAAATTGGATGCAGTCCTCAATTACAGGGAATACCTGGAGCGGATTGCCCAGCAGAAGACAGCCAAAGCCCACATGGATATCACCAATTGCCAACAGGGGATTGAGCAGTTAAAAACGACCTTTTCTCAGTCCCGGGATATTCTGGATGATACCGTGGAAGAAGGAATAAAGGCATCGGCTTTAAAAAGTCATTACACCTATCTTGGGGCTATAAAGGGGGACATGCACTCTGAAATCAATAGAAGGACCCAATTGCAGGATGTTCTTAAAGAAAAACTTGTGGAATTAAAAAGGCGCAGTATTGATAAAAAAGCCATGGAACTCTTGAAAGAGAAGCGGAAAAGCGAATATGATGATGAATATCGCAAAGCGGAACAAAAAAATCAGGATGAGATATCTTCTTTGAAAACAGCACGGGAGTCCAACCATGAAACGCTTTAAGACAATTTTGTTTTATATTGCACTAATGGCATTGACTAACTTTTGTATTGCACAGGTCCCCATGGATACCTGTCAATCGTTTAAATATGCAGGATATGCCTATGCTGCTGATAAGGATAAGGACAGTGATAAAGAAAAAGATAAGAAAAAATCAGATAAGGATGATCCGGATGGACCACAGACAGGAGAGGCTCCCTGTCCGGAATGCCCGGAGTGCCCGGACCCGGCCAAGGTTATATTAAGGGGGCTCGAAGAAAAGAAAAAAAAGATTGCACTATCCAGACAGGAAATGAAAAAAGAAAGAAAAGAGCTGGAACGGTATGAAGAACAGATCGATGAGAAGCTTAAGAACCTGACCACCTTAAAAAAGCAGATCGAAACCGATATAACCAAGCTTGAGGAGAAGAAAACACAAAAAGAGTTGGATAGAGTGGCTGCCTATGAGACCAAAATAGGACGGCTTGTTAAAATGTACGCCGGCATGAAGCCCAAAAGTGCTGCCCAGATTGTAGATAAGATGAATCTGGAAGTTGCCCAGGAGATATTTTTACGTATGCGCGAAGCATCTGCATCACAGATCCTATCCTTTGTTGAAAGTGAAAAAGCTGCCAAAATCAGTGAACGCCTGGCCTTCAAGAAAAAATAAAAAACACCTGTGTTAGGAATCGTTAAAAAATAACTTGGTCTAAATTGTTTTGCAAAATCCCTTAAAAGACTGGATATTTTGAAAACAAAAGATACGTAATTTTTGAGCCGATCCTTATCGCTCCAATTCATTTTTTAAAACAATCCCGATATTTTCCAATGTATAAGGTTTGAGCACGTGGAATTCGGCCCCCAGTTTTTTTGCATCTTTAATTTTTTGGGAAACGGTAAATCCTGTTGCAAAAATTGCCTTTTGGCCGGGTTTAAACTCAAGAATCTGTTTATAGGTTTCCAGTCCGTCAATTCCGGGGTCCATAATCATATCAATGATCAAAAGATCTGCATCACGGTTTTTTAAATATCCTATGGCTTCTTCTCCGCTGGAACAGGTGCTGGGGTTGTAACCCAGTCTTGTTAGAAGGCTTTGGGCGATCTGCCTTTGTTCCGGGACATCATCAATCACCAGGATGGTTTCATTATTGCCCGTGATATCCTCCACATTGACGGAAGGTATTTCATCTGGTACCGCATCAAAAGTTGCAGGGAAAAAAATTGAAATATTGGTGCCTTTCCCCGGGGTACTGTCAATATCAATCCTGCCGCCATGATCCAGTACCGCTCCTTGAACAACAGCCATGCCTAATCCAGTGCCGCTCCTGCCCATGACTTTTTTGGTATAAAAGGGCTCAAATATACGTTCTAGATCTTCCTTTGAAATACCGATCCCGTTATCAGTGACAGACAAGACTACATACTTTCCTTTTGGCAAATCATATTTTTTTTTTGTATTGGGCATCAGGTTATCCTGGGTGATTGTGATAAGTAAATCCCCCCCGTCCGGCATGGCTTCGGCAGCATTGAAAACAAGGTTCATCAAGGTTTTGGATAGGTGTACCAAAGATCCTTTGATATTCATAATATCGCCTTCATACCGGGTTTTTATGCGCACCGTTGGATGGCGTGAAATAAATGCATGAAATTCCGGACTGGCCAGATAGTCATCCACGATTTGCCTTAAATCGACGATGCCGGAGATTTTTACACCTCTCCTGGAAAGGGTTAGAAGATCCTCCACCAGGGCAGCTGCCTTTGAACCCGAATTTCTGATCCGGACCACCTTATTATACATGGGATCGCCTTTTTCCATATCTAAAAGCAGCAGATCCGGGTAAGTAACAATACCGGAAAGTATATTGTTCAGGTCATGGGCCACACCGGCTGCCATCTTTCCTACTGTTTCCATTTTAATAGCCTGGTGAAGTTTGCTTTCTATTTTGTCGCGATGTTCAATTTCAGCCAAAAGCTTTTCATTTAGTTTCCGGGCATCCTTCTCAGATGCCTTCAGATCAGATTGTGTCTCATATAAATTGGTCAAATATTCCATCCTGATTTTTAGAGAACTGTAAGAGAGTACGGAGACCAGGGTTAATGCAACAAACAAGCGCAGCATGAATTGAAAATGATCGTTGAAAAGATGGGGTGCAAACGCTGCAATGAAAATAGCTATACTTCCGATAAACAAAGTGCAGACAATGATACCCATATCCTTTGAAAAAAAAATAAAGGCAAGAACAATAAACAGAAAAGTCCAGGGCGTATAATCAAGTTGTTGGTCGATACCGATGGTCAGGGTTAAAAATATCCCAAAGACAACGAGCTGGCTTCGGAACACATACCGGTAGATATACAGCCTGGTTTGCTTGGCAATATCATTTTTCATGGTGAACATAATGATGATAAACCCAAGGAGGATATATGTCAGGGTGATAAGTCCCGCAATATTTTTAGTCAAGCCGCAGTTGATGTTAAAAAAAGAAAGAAAAGGCACCAGAAAGTATATGAAGATACGCAGCACCTCAGGATATGAAAGGAGTTGTTCTTCAAATATAAAAGATTGAATTTTTTGCCTGGATTTCTTCATTCTTTTGTTCCCTTTTTTGTTGGGATCCATCCAAATATATATCCTTAATTTGCAGGAGATGTCTTTGCAGTCGAATACCTGTCTATTATCAAATCAATTTTCTTTTTTAGCAAGCCTGAATGTTATTGAAGTTTTTACAGGGCAATATTTTCCCATAAGGAAGGTTTGCAGGAAATAAATTCCAGAAAAAATGGTGTTTTTGAGGCTGTGCCGCCTCATTTGATATTTTGTAACATCTTGAATTGAAAGAGTAATATCAAAACAGCTTGCCTGGTGGCACAATCATTGCTCTTTTGTAGAGCAAATAAAATACTATTTAAAGGTGTCTTATGAATTTTGGTAATGTTGATATGAATATGAGTTTTGTGAACATGATGCAGAAGGATCTGTCAAAAGAGACTGTATTTAATTCAGATAATGCAGGTTTCACGGATGATATGGCAACGAACCAAGTATTTGCTGAAAAATTGAGCAAAGCCTTTCAAAGAGACAATCATCCCGGAAATAACCACAATGGTGGGCCGGGCAATACCGATACTTTTGAAAAAGAATTGGACGAGATTGTTGGCTCGATGGCCACCGATCTTGAGAATGGAAATTCTGTAGGCTTTCTGGCTAAACTTAAAGCTATGTTTTTAATGATGTCCCAGGGGAATTTGGGAAATATCAGTATTAGTCCCGGAGGGGAACTGGCCGTAAAGCAGTTGCTGACCAAACTCGGATTTGATGAAGCCCAGGTCACGGAGTTAATGTCGGAATTTGCTGAACTTACATTAACGGTTCCGGATGACGAGAGCAGGGCAGCTAAATTTGATGAATTCTTTGACAATCTTTTTGAGCTGGCAAAAATCGGCTCAGGAACCGATAAAGATTCCAATTCCGATGAGGCACAAAACCTTTTGGAAATTTCAGCCATTCCTTTTATTGAGTCCTTATTAAATTC
>JAAEMC010000029.1 GCA_024225895.1 Desulfobacteraceae bacterium
TCACAAAGAAAAAATTCAAACTTTAAGCAACTGCCGTCTTCAAAAAAATAAGGATTGTGAAGTAAAACCCACTGTGATTAATCGCGGTGCTTAATTCTGTTTAAGTTGCACCATATCATATGTTGTAACAGATGAGCAGGAAATAGCCGCAGATGACTTGAAACAGTTGGCAGTCAACCCTTCCTCAAACAAAGTGTTGCCTTTGATCTTGTTTGATGAGAGTGCTGCCGGGATATTTTTCCCTGCAGATATCTGCCTTGCAGCCTTTGAAAAAGAAGACCATATGGCCTGTTCGGTCAGGATCAGTGAGCGCATAGCTAAATCCGGGGCAGTTGAAATGATTGACCAGCTTCAGCATATTCTTTCTAAAATAGCCACAGCCCGGCTTTCTGAAGAAAACCGGTTTAAATGTGTCCATGAGATGATGATGGACCAGGCAAAAAAGAACCCGGATGCCACAGCCCTGTGTTTTGAGGATCAGACGCTTTCTTACCGGGAACTGGATACCCGCTCCAGCCAACTGGCCAATTTCCTGATGAATAAGGGGCTGGATTCAGGTATGCTTGCCGGACTTTATCTGGAACGTTCCATTGAAATGATCGTAGGGCTTTTTGCCATATTAAAGGCTGGTGCGGCTTATGTTCCCATTGATCCGGATTACCCGGACAAGAGAATTAAATTCATTATTGAAAATTCAAAATCCCGGATGGTGTTAACACAAGGCAAATTAGTGAAGACCCTGATATTGGATGATAGCGTTGAAATAATATTGCTGGATGCTGACAAGGCTGCCATTGAAAGGGAAAGCAAAACATCTCCGCCAATATCCTGTCATAAAGACCAGGTGGCTTATGTGATATATACTTCAGGGACCACGGGCGTACCAAAGGGGGTTATGGTTTCCCATAAAAATGTCGCCCGGCTTTTTACCAGCACAAAAGACTGGTATCATTTTAATAAAACTGATGTCTGGACCCTTTTTCATTCCATTGCCTTTGATTTCAGCGTCTGGGAAATTTTCGGCGCTCTTAGCCACGGGGGAAAACTTGTCATCATCCCCTATTTTGTCAGCCGTTCACCTAAATCATTTTTTGATCTTTTGATAAAAGAAAAGGTAACGGTTCTGAATCAAACTCCTTCTGCATTCAATCAATTGATTCATGGGCAATCGTTTGAAAACGCAGGTTCAGATCTGAGCCTGCGGTGGATTATTTTCGGGGGAGAGGCCCTGAATATCCGGGACCTGAAACCCTGGTTCGACAAGTATGGGGATAAGGTGCCGGTACTTGTAAATATGTATGGAATTACGGAAACAACTGTGCACGTAACATACCGGCCGTTAAAAATGTCAGATATCAATGAAGATAAAAGTATTATTGGATGTGCCATCCCGGATCTGACGCTTTTCATTTTGGATGACCAGTTAAACCCGGTTCCTGAAATGGTGAAAGGGGAGATCCATGTAGGCGGGGCCGGGGTAAGCCTCGGATACCTGGATCGGCCAAACCTGACCAGGGAGAAATTTATAAAAAACCCGTTTGATAATGGTAGAACGACGCTCTATAAAACAGGCGATCTGGCAAGAGTTCTGCCCGATAAGGATATCGAGTATCTCGGCAGAAAGGACAGCCAGGTAAAGCTTCGGGGATTTAGAATTGAACTTTCCGAGATCGAGTCTGTCTTGTCGCGGCATGACAGTGTCAGGGAAAATGCAGTGATATTAAAAGCAGACCAAACCCGGGACAAACATATCGTGGCATATGTGACCGGGGATGTTTCCATTCCAGATCTTCGGGTTTTTTTAAAAAAATATTTGCCTTTATACATGATCCCTTCCTTTTTCATCAAGATGGGAAAACTGCCATTAACGGCCCATGGCAAACTGGATAAAGCCGCCCTGCCTCCACCGGAACAACTTGCGCCGCAGTCACAGGACAAACTTGAAAAAGCAGCCGTTGAAAAAGAGCTGCTGTCCATATGGCAGGTATTGCTGAAAAAAGAAAATATTAACCCGGAGGATGATTTTTTTGCCCTGGGCGGGCACAGCCTGGACGTGATGAAGCTGGGGGCCCGGATCAGCAAAGCTTTCGGCAACCACATTTCCATAAAGGAATTATTCGTAAAAACAACTGTTTCTCAACAGGCTCAAGCCATTACTGCTTCAGATGGCCTGGAGAATGATCCTCTGGTTTGTGAATCAGAAATCGCATATACGGATACGCAAGACTTCTTTCCGGTTTCTCCTGCCCAGCAGCGTATGTGGATTTTAAACCGGATTACCAAAGGCCATTTTACTTACAATGTCCCGGGAAGTTTTTCTTTTAACGGCCCCCTTAACCTGGATGCTTTCAGACAGAGCATGGAAAAGGTTGTAAAACGGCATGAATCGTTGCGTACTATCTTTATACTGGATCAGGATGCACTCTACCAAAAAGTTCTTGAAACATCTGAATTTGGTTTTGAAATTCTGGATTACACCACAAAGCCCCATCCCCGAAAGGCGGCAGAAAAAGAAGTTCAAAGAGCATCTTTCATTCCGTTTGACCTGTCAAAGGGCCCTCTTTTAAGGGTCTTGCTGGTCAAAATCGCAGATGATGAATATATGGTGCTTTTTAACATGCATCACATTATTTCAGATGGCTGGTCTGTCGGTATATTGGTAAAGGAATTATGCCTTTTCTATGATGCTGCCGTTAATAATGTGCCGGTAAAGCTGCCGGAACTGCCGTTTCAATATAAGGAGTTTGCCCAAAAACAGATCGCTCAAATTGAAAGCGGGCAATTAAACGCTTCCGGGCAATTTTTTAAAAAGATGCTCAAGGGTCCCATTCCGTTGCTGAATCTGCCGCTGGATACGGCCAGGCCAAAATTGAAAACCTATGATGGCGATGAATACATTTTTTCATTGCCAGAAGAACTTTCGAAAAAGATCCTGGCTTTTTGCCGCAAAAACAGAACCAGCCTTTTCATGTTTTTTTCCGCAGTTGTTAAAGTGCTGCTGCATAAATACAGCAGCCAGAATGATATTATTACCGGCAGCCCGGTCGCCGGAAGGGGATCCACGAACCTGGATAATCAGATCGGCCTTTATATTAATACCGTGGTGATCCGAAGTAAAATCGACCCAAAATCTTCCTTTAGACAATTTTTATCCGAGGAAAGGCAAACCATTATCAATGCCCTACTTCACCAGGATTACCCCTTTGACAGACTGGTCGAGGAGATGGACGTTGCGCGGGCCCCAGACAGAACCCCGCTATTTGATGTCATGGTAGTGGCACAAAATAATGAACCCTTTAACCTGCAATTGACCGGCATCCGGATTCGCCAGGAGTTTTTAGAAAGGCTGGCAGCCAAATTTGATCTGCTATTTTCCTGCCTGGAAGAAGATGGGAAAGTCCTTGTTTCAATAGAATACAGCTTGGATCTTTTTACCACGGCAAGAATTAAAAAGATGGGAAACCATCTGATAAAGATCTGCGAAGCAATTATGAGCGATCTTGATATCTTGTTATCTGAAATAAAGGTTGCGGCTGACCCTGGGATAAAGGCCTTGGATATGGAACACCAATTAACAAGCTTAGTCATCCCTGATTCGACAGCCCAGGAGATCGACCAGCCTGAAAATCAAATTGAAAAATCAATTATGGCGATCTGGAAACAATCCCTTCAACATGAGAAAATCACCATTCATGACAATTTTTTTGATATTGGCGGCAACTCCATCCTGCTGGTTAAAGTCCATTCAAAAATAGATGAATATTACCCTGGCAAGCTCAATGTTGAAGACCTTTTTATCCACACCACAATAAAAGCAATTGCATCTGCATTGTCAAACAGCGGGGAAGAGACATCCAAAGATTTGCCGGTTCTGGTTTTACCCCAACACTTTTTTGCCTTGGGTGGCAGTGTCCGTGAATTTGAATTTACCATGGAACAGCAGGTGCTGGATAAAATGAGGCTGGCAGGGCAAGTAAAGAGCTTCAATAGTCAGGCGCTTTTTATGGCTTCTTTTGCCTATCTCTTCCATGAGATCAGCCAGAGGGAAACCATCCGGTTTGTCAGTATTTTTCCGGATGGCGATATGCAGTCCATCCTTTTTGATTTCCTGAATATTGACAGCCCTGAAGATCTGCTCAAAGAAGCAGTAAAGGTTTATAAAAACCAGTCAAATCCAATTACAGTCAAAGAATTGGATGCATTGGCCGTTAACCCGGCATCCCGTGATGTCCTGGCCTTGGTGTCATTTGACGAAACACAAAAAAACCGGTTCCAGCATGCGGATATTTCTCTTTTGGCAGTATTAAAAGATAATCAGATCGAATGCACATTTATAACCGGCAGCCGGATTAAAAAAGAAATGGCCCTTGAGATGATACAAATGTTAACCCGGATTATTGATTCCATCACAGGAGCGCTGCCTTTAGATGAGTAAAAAATTATTTGATCTTTCTTCTTCAAAAACCCGAATTGAAATTAAAGAGACCTCTTTAAAAGATATCGCTGTCATCGGCATCGGCTTAAGACTGTCAGATTATGACGATATTTTAAGTTTTGAACAGGATCTTTTTCAAAAAAAAGATAAAATATGTGAACTGCCTCAACAGCGCAAAATTGATGCCGATGCCTTATTGGCATTTTCAGGCCAGGACCCCAAAGCCATCAGGTACATGGAAATGGCGTATCTGGACCGCATTGATCTTTTTGACCACAGAACTTTTAAACTTTCTCCCAAAGAAGCCGAAGTCATGGCACCTGACCACCGCCTTTTCCTTGAAACCGCAACAAGAGCGGTGGAAGATGCCGGATACGGCAGCGGAAAACTTGTGCATACCCAAGTCGGGGTGTTTATCGGGGCCAGGCATGATCAGACCTATATGAAAACAGCTTATAAAGCATTCCCTGAACGTGCGGAACAGATTTTTATGGGCAATGTCCCCTCCAATCTTGCAGGCAGAATTTCATTTATCATGGATTGGCAGGGGCCGGCCTTGATGGTGGACACAGCATGTTCTTCTTCCCTGTCTGCTGTCCACACCGCCTGCAGGGCGCTTCGGAACAGGGATTGTGATGTGGCCCTGGCAGGGGCGGCAAAAATAGATATTCTTCCGGTTCATATCGAGGATTTTGAAATCCAGTCATCAGATTACAGGACCCGGGCCTTTGACAATGATGCAGACGGCACCGGAGGAGGGGAAGGGGTTTTTGCAGTGTTGTTAAAACCCCTTGAAAAGGCGTTGAAACACAATGATAAAGTCTATGCGGTCATCAAGGGCAGCGCCCTGAACCAGGACGGACATGGAGCCGGCTTGACCATCCCCAATGCCGAAGCCCAGGCCCGGCTGCTTTGTTCTGCATGGACCGATGCCGGGATTGACCCTGAGACCATCCGGTTTATTGAGGCCCATGGTACAGGAACCCGTTTAGGCGATCCCATCGAGGTGAAGGCTATTACCAATGCCTTTGAAAAATATACACAGAAAAAAGGGTTCTGCGCACTGGGTACGGTGAAAAGCAATTTTGGCCATCTGGATAATGCCGCCGGGATTGCCGGGTTTGTTAAAGCCGTTCTTTGTCTTAAAAATAAGAAGTTTCCGGGCCTGGTTCATTTCAAGAGCCCCAACAGCAAAATTCCCTTTAAAAATACCCCTGTTTTTCCGGCCACAGAAACCATTGATCTGGATACGGGTAAAACACCTGCCAGATGCGGCGTCAGTTCTTTTGGGCTTTCCGGGATCAATTGCCATGTGGTACTTGAAGCCGCACCTGCTGATGCCAAAGGAAAGCAGCTGGTAAACTCCTTTACAAAGTTTACCCCACAGCGCCATTGGATTGACCTGGACAAATCAAGGAGAACCGATCTTGTGGCTGAGAACGCAGCCGTCCACAAAAATTTTGATGCTGTCTTTTTACCCAAACGCCTGGCACAAACGCCCGGGCAATCCATTTATGGTTTTTCAGTTGCCAAAGGGGCTGGATGGGTCTTTTCAGAGCATTTGGTAAACAATGAAGCGACATTGCCGGGAGCGGCTTATTTCCAGATGATTTTCGAGAGCTGTGCCCTCCATGGCCTGGACAGGTTTCCGGTCCTGGAAAATCTTTTTTATCAACAGCTTTTTACAGTGCCCCTTGAAAAGATACGGTCTGGATCAGCAGCGCCTGTCATTATTTTAAAAGAGACAAAAAACGGCCTTGGTGCCCAAGTGCACGCCAAGATAGATGGCCAATGGCAAACTTTTCTATCTGTCGGTATCCGGGCCTCGCAAGCGTCTGCAGAACCTGGTAAAGACATCGATGAAATTAAAGCCCGGTTAATCCCTGTTCAAATGCCTGAAGATTTTGATACAGAAAACATGTCCGGGGTTGTCAGTGCGTCCCAACGCTGGCGATGCCATCAAAAGATATGGAAAGATATGGGTGAATGTCTGGCATTGCTTGAACTGCCGGATGATTATCAATCGGATCTTGATATGTTTTCTGTGCATCCGGCCCTGCTGGATGCGGCCATCAGTATTGCATTGATTGAACCCGGATTTGTACTGATGAGCTGTAAACGGGTACGTTTTTTTCAAGCGCTTCCCAAAAAGATTTACAGTCATGCCCAAAGCATTAAGTCAAAAAGCGGTGAAATGGTCTCATCCAATGTCATGCTAATGGATATGACCGGCAAACCCTTAGCCTGTTTCGAAGAATTGGTGTCTAAAAACATATCATCAAAATTTACAGCATTCCAAATGATTTGGCACAAAACTCCGTTACAGGATCATCTCGTCCCCAAAGAAAAAATCATGGTTCTGGGAGGTAACGGCCTGTTTGAAGGATGTGTTCATCGGGATTTTCCTTTTGATGAGGATCAAACCAACAGCCTGATTAAAGAACTAAAAATATCTGAAATCAGGCATCTTGTCGTTGCACCGGCTTTGCGGCATATGGAGGAAAGCACGGCCCATGAAATGCTTCTGGATTGGCTTGATAATAATTTATATCCCTTGTTCAGGTTCATAAAATCCTTTGCCACCCATTCCCTGTCTTCTGAAATCAAAATGATTGTTTTGGCCAGACATACCTTTGATATCACGGGGGATGAGCCTTGTCTGATCCCGGAAAATGCGTCATTGGAAGGGTTTGCCAAGGTGGTTACCCAGGAATTAAAAAATGTGAATTGCCGGTTCCTGGACCTGGATGACGGCTGCGGGTTTCAGGATGTGGCCAATGAGTTCCAAGGCTTTGAAAAGCAAGATCTCACACGGACAGCGGCCATCCGAAACCATGAAAGATTTGTCCCTGGTTTTGAATCTTTGGCGCAAAAAGATGAGAGACTGCCGGTAAAAGAGGGCGGGGTATATGTTATTACCGGCGGCATGGGGGGTATGGGGCTGGAACTTGCCAGTGTTTTAGCCAAATTAAAAGAGGTGACACTGGTGCTTTTGGGCAGAACTGCTTTGCCGCCCAAAGAAACCTGGCCGGACTACCTTGATAAAACCGGCCAAAAAGACAAATCAGCAACTATTATCCGCAAGCTTGCAAAGCTCTCGCAAACAGGCGCCCGTATTGTAAACATCTTTTGTGATGTCTCGGATATGGGTGCCATGGAAACAACCTTTGATAATATCCGCAAAGAATACGGCCAGGTCAATGGGGTAATCCACTGTGCGGGCAATGCCGGAGACGGATTTATTTTCAGAAAGGATGAAGCCACGTTTAAAGATGTCCTGCTGCCCAAAATCCACGGGACATTTATACTGGACCAATTGACCCGCCGGGACAACCTGGATTTTTTTGTCCTGTGCTCTTCTTTGACCGCCTTGTTCGGCGCACCGGGGCAAAGCGATTATACCGCAGCCAATGCCTATCTGGATGCCTATTCTTTTTACCGTAAAAAGAAAGGTCTGCCATCTCTTTCCATTAATTGGGCAGGCTGGAAAGAAACCGGCATGGCCTTTGAGCATGATGTTTTGGATGGGCAGCCGGCCCTTTCCAACCAGGAAGGCTGCGCTGTATTCGAAATGCTCTTGTCATATAGCGGAGCTCAGGCCATTGTCACTGCAGGACAGCGGCTGGATCAGATAACTCAAATGGCTGGAACCGAAACCCAAACCCATGAAAGCAAAACCGCAACGGCAGCGGATATCGGGCCAAAAATTGATTTGGGACAGGTGGTTGCAGGTTTTTGGTGTGAGGTCTTAGGGTATGACCGGATTCGCAATGAAGATGATTTTTTTGATTTGGGCGGTGATTCCATCAGCGCCATGGAAATCAACAATCTGCTTTCTGAAAAATATAATATTGATATTCCCATTGACCTGGTATTTGAAAATTCAACCCTGTCGGCATTTACCGATAATATTCAATCAATCATAGCCAGCACACCGGACAAACAGGAATTGTCCAGAACCGGTGAAAGGGACTTCTACCCGGTTACGGCCGCACAGAAAAGGCTTTTTCTGCTCCACGATATCGTGGGTGATTCCACTGGATATAATTTGCCGGTGGTCTTTTATTTAGAGAAAAAGCCGGATGTCAAAAAGCTTGAGAATGCAATTATTAAACTGATTGACCGCCATGAACCGTTGCGGACAGTTTACAGGATTGAAAATCAGGAAGTGGTACAGGCCGTTGTCAAGGATTGGCAGTTTCATCTGGATGTAGAATACGTTGATAAACACGAACTGGATTCCCGTATTAACCGTTTTTCAAAGGCCTTTAACCTTGCCGAAGCCCCCCTTTTACGGGCACAGCTTTTACAGACTACGGAAGATGAGATGCTGCTGCTTATGGATGTGCACCACATTGCAGCCGACGCCATGTCCATGGAGATCCTTTTTAAGGAATTGCAGCGTTTATATGGGGGAAAGAGCCTGCCTGAACTGCCGGTTACATACAAAGATTACAGCGTCTGGCAGAACGAGCAGTTTGACCGGGGGAAACTTGCCCGGGCCAGATCCTATTATCTTGGAAAATTTAAAGGGAACCTGCCTGTCTTGTCCATGAAAACCGATTTCCCGCGTCCCGGGACCATGACTTTTGAAGGGGATGTGGTTGGATTTACCGTGGATAAAGACCTTTTTGCCCGGGTGAAAGCACTGGCTTCCCAGGAAAATACCACGCCTTTTGTCATCCTTTTAACCGCATTGTTTTTGGTGCTGCACAAACATTCAGGCCAGGAAGATATTATTGTCTCCGTAGCGGATAACGGCAGGGATAAAGCTGAACTTTCGAGGTTGGTCGGCATGTTTATTAATTATCTTGCCCTGAGAACATTCCCGGAAGATGGCAAGAAGGTCACAACATATATCCAGGAAGTCAAAGAAGTAGTGCTGGAAGGATTTGCCCACAAATTCTACCCTTTTGATGCCCTGGTCCAGGAACTGGATCTGCCAAGGGATTTAAGCAGAAACCCTTTAACCGGTATTACTTTTTCCTATATGAATTTCGGTGCCTCACTTGGTGAGGGGTCGTATCTTGAGATGGTTCCTTATAAAGGCAAGATAAAGGATTCGTCCAAATTCGATATGGCCCTGTTCGGCACAGAACATGATGACCGCGTCAGCTTTGCTTTGGAATATTATTCAGCCATATATTCCCAAGATAGTATGCAAAGGTTTGGACAACGGTATCTGGCACTGTTGGAAACTATTACGGGGGCTGCTGAAAAACCGATTTCAAGGATCAGCGCTTTACCGGCCGGGGAAAAAGCTCTCATCTTAAATACATTCAGCAAGGTGACGACAACGTATCCCAAAGAAAAAAGCCTTATGGCCCTCTTTTATGACCAAACCTGCAAAACGCCGGATAACCTGGCCGTCATCACGCAGGAAACGGCGCTGACCTACCGGGATCTGGCCGGTAAGGCCGGATGCATGGCTCATATGCTTGAAAAAGAATTTCATGCAAAGCCCGGTGATCATATTGCCATATTGATGAATGAAAGCGATCTGATGGTTCCGGTGATACTGGGCATTCTATCGGCTGGATGTGTCTATGTGCCGCTGGATCTGACATTTCCCCAAAACAGGATATCTTATATATTGGAGGATGCCAATTGCCGGCTTGTGGTTACGGATACGGCCGGGAAAAATGAGCTGGAGAGTCAATTCCCACAGGTGGCCTTTGTGGATGCCCATTCATTGAACGGCTCCCGTATGACGGCTCTTGACGATACTTTCGGGATCGGCCAGAAAGGTGAAGATACCGCCTATATCATGTACACCTCCGGCACCACCGGACGGCCAAAGGGAAGCCTGATCCGCCATCAATCAGTGGCAAGACTTGTTTTAAACACCAATTACATAAAAATTTCGGCCCGGGACAGGTTTTTAAAAACCGGCACCATTGCCTTTGACGCCTCCACTTTCGAAATCTGGGGTGCACTGCTCAACGGTGCGGGATACTGCATTCCGGGCGAAAAAGTCATTTTAGATATCCAGTCATTAAAAAAGAGGATCAGGGAATGGAAGATTTCTGTATCATGGTTTACCAGCAGCCTGTTTAATACCCTGGTGGATCTGGATCATGAGACAGAATCCAATTTGTTCAAAGGGCTGCGGTACGTCTTGACAGGGGGGGAAAAATTATCCGGCCGGCATGTCAGCCTGTTTAAACACATATATCCGGATATTGAATTGATCAACGGGTATGGTCCGACAGAAAATACCACTTTTACGGCTTGCCATAAAATCAAGACGGTTCAGGGGGGAATTTCCATCGGCTTTCCCATTGCCAATACCTCTGTTTACATATTGGACGAACGCCTGGACCCGGTTCCCATTGGTGTGCCCGGTCTTATTTATACCGGGGGCGACGGGGTGTCCAAAGGATATCTTAATCTTCCTGATCTGACCCGCCAGACCTTTATCCCCAATCCGTTTGATAAAAATGATACCCTTTACAACACAGGTGATCTGGGCTGCTGGCATGCCGACGGCAGTATAGAATATTTGGGAAGAAAGGATTCCCAGGTCAAAATCAGGGGATTCAGAATTGAGCTTTCAGAGATTGAGAATGCATTGCTGGAACATGACGGGATCAGCAGGGCAGCTGTTTTGGCCAAAGTATTTGACAAAGACAGCGAACTGCAGATCGCTGCATACTACACAACCAGGGTGCCCTTGGACACAAGGGCGGTTATTGGTCATTTAAAACATTTTCTGCCCAGGTATATGATCCCTTCATACCTGATTTGCCTGGATGAGATCCCTTTGACCGTGAATGGGAAAACAGACCACCGAAAGCTGCCCGAGCCAAAGGATGTTGCAACATCAAAAACAGATCAAACCTCACAAACCACAACCCTGGCAGTCGATGCCAAAATTCTGGAAAAAACAGCAAAGATCTGGTCGCAGCTTTTAGATGTGGATCAGATTCAAAACAGGGATGATTTTTTTTATTTAGGGGGCCATTCTTTGAAAGCCACCCAGGCGGTATCCCGTATCAATGAGTGTTTTCAACTGGATTTCAATGTCAAAGTATTGTTTGAACATGCTTGTTTTGAAGAATTTTGTTTTCAAATAGAGAAGGCGCTTCAAAAGCAGGATGCGATTTTTCCGGTCAAGGCACTGGAAAAAATGGATGCGTATCCTCTATCATTTGCCCAGGAAAGACTCTGGTTTTTAGACCGCTTGATCACTGAGAACCCGTTTTATAATATTACCTTTGGACTGAAATTGACCGGGAACCTCAATATTTCCGCCCTTGGAAAATCCATTGATGAAATTGTCAGGCGTCATGAACCTTTGAGAACCTATTTTCTAAAGGAGGGTAAGGACCCGGTCCAAAAAATAGCACCGCCGGAATCGATCTCTCTTCAGCTTGAAAACTATGCAGACCTGGAAGCAGATGAAAAACAGCAGGCGGTTTTACAAACACTAACCACAGAATCTCAAAAAATATTTTCCCTTGACCAGGCTCCCCTGATCAGGGTGAAGCTTTTACGGCTTGGAACCAAGGAACATCTGTTGTTTTTTAATATCCATCATATCGTAGCAGACGGATGGTCTATAGGTATTTTATCAAAAGAGTTGGGCGCCCTTTACAAAGCATATGCAAAACAAGAGGAATGCCCCCTTCTGGATATTGATATCCACTACCGGGATTTTGCCCAATGGCAGATGGGCTTTTTAACAAGCCCTGCGTTTGAAAGGCAAAAGCAGTATTGGCTGAACCAGCTTTCCGGCTATGAAAAACTCAATTTTCCAACGGATCGGCCGCGGCCTGAAATTCCCAGGTTTACCGGTGAAAATATCATGGCGTACCTGGACCCTGAACTCAAAGACAAGATTTACAGGACAGGGGAAAAAAACAGATGTTCTCCATTTATGATTCTTATGGCTGCCTTTGCAATTCTTTTATCGCGGTATTCTGGACAGGATGATGTGGTGGCGGGGACCGCCATTGCAAACCGGAATCGAAAAGAGATCGAACCTTTGATTGGTTTCTTTGTCAACACCCTGGTGCTCCGGTTTGATTTTGCAAATGGTTTGAAGGTAAATGATTTCTTTGCCCAGGTAAGGCAAGTGACGCTGGACAGCTATGCCAACCAGGATTTTCCCTTTGAGAAGCTGGTGGAAGCGCTGGTCCCGGAAAGACAGATATCAGGATATCCCATCACCCAGGTGAACCTGACCTTTCAGAATATGCCCATGGCTCCATTGGAGTTGCCGGATTTAACTTTAGAAGCAGTGGATGTTCCGGATACGTCGGTGCGGTTTGACCTGGAAATTGAATTCTGGGAGCGCGGCGACGGTATTCTGGGATGTTTCAGGTATTCAACCGAGCTTTTTAACCGGACGACCATTGAAAGAATGATCGATCATTTTCAAATGCTTTTGAAAAATATGCTGGATAACCCGGAGGCAAACGTCTGTGAGCTTCCCATGCTCACGCTAAAGGAGGAGACCGCTATCCATACCTTAAGCCGAAGTTCCGGCCCGGGTATTACCGAACAAAGATTGATCCCCGATCTTTTCGCTGAGCAGACTGAAAAATATCCTGATTCTTTGTCGGTGATATGTGAAGATAAATCCATGACCTACCTGGAACTGGATCTGTGTTCCAATACTGTGGCAAACAATCTGATATCAAAAGATATCGGACCGGGTACCATGATCGGGATGTGCATGAACCGGTCCTGTGCTACCATGGTTGCCATCCTCGGGATTTTTAAATCCGGCGGTGTCTATATCCCCATTGATCCGGAATACCCCAAAGAAAGGATCTCTTACATTGTTGAAGATGCAGGCATTGAAATCATGGTTACTGAAAAGGCCCTTTTTAATAAAACTTTATTTGAAAATCATGATCTGAAATTTATTTTTCCCCAGGATTTGATTCAATCGGACCAATCCGGGAGCAACCCGGTTCATTCCCCGGCCGGTTCCCATGATCCGGCCTATGTGATTTATACATCCGGCTCCACTGGGAATCCAAAAGGGACTGCCGTTTCTTGCCAGGGTTTTGCGAGGCATTGCCTGAATGCCGGACAGGCATATGAGATTACACAAAAAGACCGGGTGCTTGCTTTTCCCTCATTAAGCTTTGATGCTTCGTTGGAAATAATTTTTATTGCATTGTTGAACGGGGCATGCGTGGTTATGCGGGGTGATGATCTATGGACACCTGATCAAGCCATGGAACAGTTTAAAAAACATGGTATTAGTGTTGCTGATTTGCCGCCGCTTTATTTGGTGCAATTGCTAATGGCGTGGAGAGATTCAGGTGATTTGGATCTGCCTGATCTCAGGATGTTGATGTCTGGCGGAGATGTCATGGATACCCAGATTGTTGATATATGGCGGCAGTCCTTGAGCGAAAAATTTCGTTTGCTTAATATCTACGGTCCCACAGAAGCAATTATTACTGCCCTGACCTATGAAGTAGAAGTCAGCAGCGGCGGATCAAGCCGGATAAATGGCATCCCCTTAGGGCGGCCCTTAAATGGCCGGCGGGCGTATGTCTTTGATAAACATAACCAAATGGTGCCCATCGGCATTCCCGGCGAATTGGTCCTGGGAGGCGATGGAATAGCACAAGAATATTTAAATCTGCCTGAACTTACTTTTGAAAAGTTCATTCAAAGCCCGTTTCCTGACCAGACCAGTGGCATGATGTATAAAACAGGAGATCTGGTTCAATGGCGCGAGGACGGCAATTTGGAATTTTTAGGCCGGATTGACAATCAAGTCAAGATCCGTGGATTCAGGATAGAACTTGAGGAAATTGAACACTGCCTGACCAATCATCCGGCAGTACAGCAGGCCGCCGTTGAAGTGAAACAGGATGCATCAGGACAAAAGCAATTGGTCGGTTACCTGGTGCCCGATATGACAGCCAATACCGGTGAAAACAAAGATCATAAAAAAGTGATACTGGACTGGCATAAAACGGTTCACGACCACTATACCCAGATGTCTGTTGAAGATTTCCGGTTCAATATCAGCGGGTGGAATTCCAGTTATACGGGCAAACCTATCCCTGAAAACGAGATGAAATTATGGGTGGATCATACGGTTGCTCAGATTATGGATCTTGAACCCGGGCATGTGCTGGAGATTGGCTGCGGGACAGGCTTGATATTATCCAGGGTTGCACCGGCATGCCAGACTTATATTGGTATGGATTTTTCAAAAACCACGTTGCAATTTACCCGGGCAATGATTGATAAATTTTCTGATCTTTCCCATGTGTCGCTTCTTGAACAGGAGGCTGCAGATTTTAATGGTTTGGCGCCTGAATCCTTTGATACCGTGATAATTAATTCTGTCATCCAGTATTTCCCGGATAAAGACTATCTTCTCCAGGTCGTTGAAAAGGCATTGTCTGTACTGAAACCTTTTGGCACCCTATTTATTGGTGATGTCAGAAACTTGAAACTGCAGACGGAATTTTATGCCTCTGTTGAGCTGTTTAAGCAGGGGGCATCTTCAACCGTGAACCAGATTATTGAAGGCATCAACAAGGCCCGGACCAATGAAGAGGAACTCTTTGTAGATCCGGAGTTTTTCTATTCCTTAACTAATCTGCTTCCTGATGCCGGTCATGTGGCAGCCCGGCCCAAGCCGGGAAATTATCTCAATGAAATGAGCCAATACCGGTATGATGTGGTGATTCATAAAGCTGCTGTTCTCCCCAATCCTGATATTGTTGAAGATCAGGTGGAAACCACAGACCAATTGGAAACTCTGATTTTAAAGAACCCAGGGGTAATTATCAGAGTAAACTTACTTGCCAATAAGCGCAATGCCAGGGACCAGCTTGTCCGGCAGCGCCTGGAGGCAGCTCAGCCGGATGATTTAGCAGCTATCCTGGATAGTGATGTTGACAACGAAGAGCAACCGGGTTTGGCTCTTGATGACATTGATGCAATATGCCGCTCTTTAAACATGGTCCCGGAGTTCTTCATCGCAGGCAAGTATCATTTTGATCTGCTCGCACGGCCTGAAAATGCAGAACTGCTTGCTAAAAAGGGCGGTCAAAAATACTTGACAGATCGAAAAGCAAGTGGGCTTTTTGTTTTAACCAACCAGCCTGCCTTGGGCATTTTTATGAAGAAACTGGTCCCGGATATCCGGCAATATCTTGAAAACAGCCTTCCAAGTCACATGGTTCCGCAGTTTTTATTTGCGCTGCCGGCCATTCCTGTTCTTCCAAGTGGTAAAATAGATCGGAATGCACTGCCGGAACCATTCTCAATGGAAATTAACACCGGGGTGGAATATGTGGAACCGGTTACCCTGCTTGAAAAGGATTTAACCCGTATTTGGCAGGAAGTCCTGGGGGTTTCAAAAATCGGAATCCTTGATGATTTTTTCCTTTTGGGCGGGCAATCGCTTTTGGCAGTCAGCCTTGTATCCAGGATAAACAACGAGTTGGGAAAGAAGTTGCCCCTTTCTGTGCTGTTCCAGAAAACCACCATCCATGCCTTGTCGCAACACATTGAGACGGTACAGGATAGCTGGAATCCTGTTGCAGCTTTAAAAAAAGAGGGCAAGCAGCCACCCTTATTCTGTTTCTATCCTGCCGGAGGAAATATTTATTCCTATTCAGATCTGGCAACGGAACTGGATGATGATATCCCCTTTTATGCATTACAGGCAGTGGGACTGGAAAAGGGCCAGACACCCATTAAAAGTGTTGAAGAAATGGCGCAATACTATATTTCATGGATAAAAAAGATTCAGCCCCAAGGGCCCTACCGGTTATCCGGCTGGTCATTTGGCGGTATTGTGGCTTTTGAAGCTGCCTGTCAATTAAGGGCCGAAGGGGAGAAAATCGATATTCTGGCTTTGTTTGACAGTTCTGCCAAAAACTCTGAAGAGATGTTTAACCTTGATTTGGAGGACAATGCCAACTTTATGGCCGGACTTTTTGTCGAGTATGCCACACTTGACCCAAAAGAAATGCAGGGTATGAGCCAGGAAGAACAAATTCAGTATGTGCTTGAAAAAGGAGTAGATCAGAGCGGCCTTCATTCCCAAATGCCTTATGATCAGGCTGTCCGCTTGTTAAATGTGTTTAAAAATAATGGCCGGGCAGCGCTGGAATATGAACCCAAAAACTATGATGATGAAATCCTGTTGTTCAAGCCTGTGGCAAAATCATTGTCTGCATTTCAATATACAAAAACCGAGTCACAGGGCTGGGAGGAAGTGACCTGCGATATTAAGATTCACAAGGTGCCGGGCAAGCATGAAACCATGTTAAACAGACCCCATGTCAAGACCCTTGCAGGAATATTGAACAATCGGTTGTTAAAAATCGGATAACAAAGGTTTTGCCTGATGAAAGCGTGTGCGATATTTTAAATCAATGTTTGTGCAGCGGCTTTGAAAAGATCCAGCAAATCAAAAACCCTGACCAGGTATTGTTCCTTGAGTTTTAGATTTGAACCGGTTTCATCCTTTAGAGAGGCTTCCAGGCTGTCAACTAACTGGTTGAGGCGTTTTTTATGCAGCCCCAGTTTTGCCTGGAGCGGGTCGGTGATAATACCGGAAAAAGCAGCCAACATGGCAAGAATCGCAAGAACGGCACTTGTGGAGGCGACCATTAAGCCCAAGGATGCAGATGCCGGAAAGATTCCATAATAAAAAGCACCCAGGGTGGGCCCGAAAATAAAGCTTGAAATAGCGCTTTGCTGGGCAATGGCTGCGGCAAGCCCTGTTCCGAAACTGATGCCGCCGGGTGTTATTTTTCCAAGCAATCCGGCCCCGGTAGCAAGGGTGATGATGTTGGCGGCCAGTTCTGAAACCGCAGTCCGGCTTACGGTATATTCCTTAAGCCTTTCTTCAAGTGCTTTTTTGAAACCCGCCGCCTTTGATTTGGAACGGATCAAGGCCAATTGATCCTGGAAAAGGATTTGGATTTCCGGCTGGTCCAGTATTTCAGCCAATAAGGCATCCTTGTTGAACCCTTTTTTATCATCCTGATAGGGCAGTTCTAAAAGTTCAGTGAATATCAACCGATTGATTTCCTGTTGAACCGCTGTTTTAAATCCGGAAGGCATTTTTTTTGCGAGACGGCTTATTTTTGTTATGCCTGCCTTTTTAGAAATCAAGGCCATCACCTGTACCGCCGTGTAAGGTACGGCCCAGGCAACATTGGCAGGGGCTTTGATAAGATCCGGCCCCAAGGCTTTTTTATTGATACGAAGAGCACCTTTTACTGAAAAATGGGTTTCAATAAATTCAGGAATTTTCTGCCGTCTGGTCTGAATATAGCTTTTGGAAGCGCGATCCAGGGCGGCTTGTATTCTTTTGTTTTCTTTATTCTTGGTCAATTCTCCCATGATTTTGTTAATGAAAGTATCTAAAAATGGTTACTGTTTAAAAGGGTTTGGCAAATGATGCTGCCGATATCCTTTGTATGGTCAAAAAGAAAAAAATGTTTGCCGTAAAATTCTTTACAAGTGATAGGGCTTTCAGTAATCGCCTGCCATTTTAAGGCTTCATGTGGCTTTACTGAATCCAGGGTGCCATTTAATACTGATATGGGAACAGGAATTTTGTGGCAATGACGGCATTCATAGGATTCGGCAGCTATGAAATCTGCCCGTAAAACCGGTTCGAAAAAGGCCATCAGTTCCTTTTCCTGCAGAACTTGGTCCGGCGTCCCGCCATAGTTCTTTAATTTCTCATAAAATGCATCCTCGTCCAAAAATTCCGTGTTTTTATTTTTGGATGGAACTTGAGGACCGCCCCTGCCGGATGCAAAAAAGTGTATGGGTGGTTCCAAGCCATTGTCTACTATTTTTAACACAACCTCATAGGATACGATTGATCCCAGGCTGTGCCCGAAAAAAACGTATGGCGGCGATATCTGATCTTTTATTTTTCCAAATAAATCATCTGCCATATCTGAAACATTAGATAAAAGTGGATCTTTTATCCGTTTTCCCCGGCCTGGAAGTTCCAGGGTATGGGTGTCAAAACGGTGCTCAGGCAGAGCTTTGACCAGCGGGTTATATGAATAAAAACTGGCCCCGGCAAATGGGAAGAAAAAGAGTTGTATTTTTTGATGACTATTTAACAGGGTATTCATAAATAATGGACGCTTTATTATGTTTTTAATTTATCCAACATTTGGGTTGATATGTGATTTAGATCAAGTACACTCTAATCTTATAAACGTCAACCCAATTGCTGTTGCCCCTGGCCACCATCAAGGCGCCATCTGCCGCGTTGCCTGCGTTCGCTCCTCTTTAGCGGAGTATGACTTATACGCCTTTAGTCGTCACTCCCGTATTGCCTCATTAGTAAATCATACCATCCCTGGCTTATTGCCTCACGAGTAATCTTACCGACGGGAAGGTCATTTTTTGTACGTTCCTTCAATTTTAAAGATACAATAATTTTTTTCATAATCGTATATTTTTTTAACCTGGTTGTATTTTTGTACAACCTTGCTATTCTATTTTTACCGGTTCGGAGGATAGGGCTCTGCTGGGAAGCAACCCGAGCGCCGTAGCCGGTGACATAAGCATGGGGGCGGTGTGTGCCTTTTTGTTGTTATTGTGTCATGTTATGGAATCTGATAGTGGATTTGGGGTTGTGTCAGCTTCAAACAAGTTTACCCTAATGTCGCAAAAAAATCATGACAAAAAATTGAAATCCAACAGGGTATGACAGCAGATTACAACAAAAACGCCTTCTGCTGGATTTGGTAAAAAATAAAGTTTAAAAGACTTGCCTTTTTCCATGGATTTATTAGAAAAATAACTGAACTGAAAATAAAAAATGATTATATTGAATAGCAAACGGGATAGGATATCATAAATGCCCGAGTTCCAGTATGAGGTGACCTATAGTACTGAAGTGTTTCTGCCTTTGATGCTTTCCGGCTTTTTGGCGCTGGGATGCTTTATCTCCTATTATTTATACAGGCATCTGAAGGGAAAA
>JAAEMC010000030.1 GCA_024225895.1 Desulfobacteraceae bacterium
AATTTTACAATTAAAATCGCGCGATGCATGCTGCTATAACATCAATTAAAATGATCCTGAGCGGTTTTTTTACAAGCCACCTGGTAAATTGTCTTTTTTAAGATAACTTCAAGTATAAGGCTGTTCCATACTTATGGCACAGGCACCAGGGTGAGAATAGCCTGGTTGATTTTGCCAATAGTGGCCTGGGGAACTTTTTTTGAAAAAATTAGATAGCGTTTGTTGCCGGGCGGGATATCTGGTTTGGAAATGGTAACAAAATCTTCAAGGTTAAAACCTGCGGATAAGAGCATGGTATTGATTTCTTCCGGTGCAATGAGCATATAAGATGTCCGGTTTGCCAGGATCAGCCGTGGTAAAAGGTTTTGCCGGGTGTTAATAGTATGGACGTTGGGGGTATATTTGTTGATAAATTCATCCAGCTTTGTGCCATAGGAAAATGAGTCAACCACGGTCAGTATCAGGTGACGGTCCGAAAAGACTTCTCTGATTGATTTATGGGTTTCAAATAAAGACGCTTTGGATTTGGCGGTCAGGATAACCAAAGGTTTATTCTGGTAAATGGGCAGGCTGAAGTTTGCGAAATCTTCCCGATCTTTGTTTTTAAACCATCCCACCGAGCAGGATGCCTCTTTGGATTTTTTTAGAAAAAGCATGATTCTGGATGGAGGTATTTCCATAAAAACATGATCCACTTGGGCCTTTGTAAGTATGTTACGGGTTAATTGGATGAGAAACCCTTCAGGCTTGCCATCGGTTACCTCATAATAGGGGGGCCTGTGAAAAAAAAGCACCTTCAGAGGCTTGCCCTGTGCAGGCAGCACAAAACAAAAGAAGGTTAAGACACAAAATAAAAATAATCGTATCATTTTTGTAAAAGGTTTTAACTTTTATTTTAGGCTTGAAATACGGACCTCGTGAAATTGCTTGCCACCTTCATTCACAAGGATTTCTTCAATTTTACAGTTTTTTTCATCTTCTTTCAATGTCAAAGATGAAGATGTCGCCTGAATAATGGTATCCTGTGTAATTGTTTTATTGACAATGACAGTGGGATCCGGGTCTGCTTTGCTTTTGTAATCTGCGAGAGATTTTTTTTCATCGATGAGTATGATGTTTTTTTCTTCAAAAATATTTATCTGGTCTTTGATGACTTTGATTTCGTGGGCCAGTTCATCCTGGCGTTCAAAGATCGACTGCAACTTATCTTCTGCATCTTTTGCTTTGGCTAAAAGTGATTTCATACTGTTTGTGGCCTGCCGGGCACCAACAGTATTGCTTGTGCTTTTCATGTCAAGGTACTTTTTTTTCATTTCCTGGAGTTCATGCTGACAATTATCCTGAATAAAGGCTTTTTCAGAAGCGGTTTTATCAAGTTCCATCTCTTTTGCTTCAAATGCTTTGACCGCTCCCTGCATTTCTTCAATTGTAGTTAAATTGGTTTCAAGGGCAAGTTTGTTCTTTTTGATCATTTCTTCAATATGCTCTTCCACCCCTACTTTCAGTTTGGGTGGTTTGGAAGATGGATTTCCGACACTCCCTGCTTCCACCCCTTTTTTAGCAGTGATTTGTGAAGCAAGAATATGGCCTGTGGATACAATACATTTGCCACTGAGCAAAATATTGGAGTCAATGATTTCTTTTTGTACGGTAAAATCACCGAATCCTAAGACTTGGGAGTTATGAATGAATTTGGTGTGGATGTTGCCAACGGTTTTGATATTGGCATCGGTTATGCCCGAAGAAACATTTAAATCCCCGGATAGAAACAAAGTTGCGCCTTCGATCTCTTTGGCCGTCAGGTTGACCGCTTTGACTGTAAATCCTTCTTTAACTGTTCCCCTGACAACAATGTTACCGTCAAAATCAATATTTCCGGTCTCAAAGTCCACATCTCCCTTGACCAAAAATTCGGGATTGACAGTAATTACCCCCATGGCATCCAGGTGGGGCTGCCCGTTCTGGTTGGAGTAAATTTCAAGTTTGTTGTCAGAAAAATGGGTGCCTGTGCCTGATGAAAATGAGGGATCAGTGAACTCGGGGACGGCGATTTCCATCCCATAAACACTGACTCCAGCCTTTCCGGTCACTGCAGGTATTTTTTTTGCCAGAAGGTCGAATTTATAAACAAAAGGTACATCTCCGCGGTCATGGAAATCAATGGAGCCGTCATCCCTGACCTTTCCGGGGTTGGTATATTCGGTCTCAAAAAAATACTGGATAGAGCCGTCTTTGCTCATCTGCGGGGCAATAGCCTGGGCAACAATAAATTGTTTGTCCTTCTTTGTTGCCTTTAAAACCCATTTTTCAATCTCTTCTTCTTCGACAAGGCCATAGCAGATGCAATTTTCCTCAAGAAAGTTAGTTACCTTTTCAAGGGTTAAAAAATCGTCTTTATCCGGGTCCTTTTTTTTCACCAGGCCGGCCTTGGTCTTGTCATCTGATACGATAAGATCCAGGTACTCTTCAATTGTATCTTCTTGTTGCAACACCACTTGGTCAAAGGACGGTTCCTCTTCTTTTTCTTCTATATCCACATCCAGGGCAAGAATGTATCCGGTTTTGAGCATCTCTTCTAAAAGACTCGAATGGCTGTAAGGTCGAATTTCGCCTTCCAGTATCTTATCTGTATCCTGGGGCATCCAGCCGATCTGATGCTTGGCTGCCAGACTTTTTATCATGTTTCTTAAGCTGTTGCAGATCCATAAAAATAGTTTTAATAATATTTCCGGATCTTTGGGCAGTTGTTTATAGTCAATTAGTTCGGAAAGGGAGATATTCACCGATAATTTGTCTGCTCTATCCATCTGTCGCTGTTTGAATTTTAATTGCAGGATTTTTGACTTTTTTTCATCCAAAAGCAGCTTGTGGGAGCTGTCCTTTTTCATCAGGTTCTGGGCCACTTTATACATTTTCTGGTTATGCCGGGCAATAAGAGCCTTAAATTTCTGCCGCTTTTTGGATTGTAAAAATTGTTTCAGGCAATTTTCTGCCTGTTGAACCAGCTCCCCTTTTTTTAAAGGGTAAGTGATGCAGGCATTTATGTTGGCGGTATTAATGGCAGCAACCAGGGCCTCGGGCTTGTCAAAAGGAATCCAGAGCATTCTCTGGGTAATGGGCGAAACCTTTTTTGCACGTTCCAAAAGATCTATGCCGTGTTGCCTTTTAACATTGAATCCACTGATGAACAGCGCAAAAGGAGACTTTCCAGATGATTCCAAAAGGGTTAATGCATCAATGCCGGTATTGGTGATGGTTACCTCCCATCCGGCTGCGGCAAAAATGGTCCTGGCAAGCTTGGTGGCGGTTTTGTCTTCTTCGGCAATCAGGACTTTTGGTGTTATCTTTTTATTCATTGTATAGGGCCAGACTCGGGCTTGAGCATTTCAAAACCATTGCGTTTTGCCGTGTCATTAAATTGTTCATAGAGCTTGTGAACTGCCTGGGAAAAAAGGATGTCCAATTGCTCAGTTTCAATGTCGTCATCTCCTTGAATATCGGCTTCAATCAAATTAATCATCTGCTCGGTATCCAGACTTGTTTTGTCCGGCCGTTGGGCAATCTGTTCTTCTAAAGCCATGATTTGCCGATCCAGTTCTGCATGTTTCTGATCAAGAAATTTGGTGGATTCCATGAGTTCACAATCCAGCTTGTATAATCTTTTATTTAGTTTTTTGGCTTTTTCCAGATGTTGTTCGTTTTCTAAAAAGAGTTCATATTGCCTCAGACTGGATATGATGATTTCCACAGGACCTTCATCATCCCAGTCTCTAAAAATAT
>JAAEMC010000031.1 GCA_024225895.1 Desulfobacteraceae bacterium
CGCTTCAACCGGTGTGATTGGTGCATATCTGCCTATGGATAAGTTTGAAACCGGCATCCCCAAAGCAGTAAAAGACCTGGACAATAAAAATATAAATGATTTTGCCACTGCCATTTTAACCACCGACACTTTTGCAAAAGTGGTTGAAGAATCTGCCGTGATTCATCAAGATAAAATCACTATCCAAGGTATTGCCAAAGGATCAGGTATGATCCGGCCGGATATGGCCACTATGCTTGCATATGTTTTGACAGATGCCGATCTCTCTTCTGATTTGCTTAAGCAATGCTTAATAAAGGCCAATGACCAATCCTTTAATAGAATTACCGTGGATGGGGATACCAGCACTAATGATACTTTGATTTGCCTTGCCAACCAAACATCCGGCGTTAAAATAGAGGCAGATGATGCCGATGCACTTGCGGTTTTTCAAAAGACATTGGACAAAGTCTGCTATGACCTTTCAAAACAGCTTATAAAAGACGGGGAGGGTGCTACAAAGGTGGTTGAGATTGTTCTAAAAGGCGCTAAAACCCAAGAAGACGCTTTTAAGGCGGCTTGCGCTATTGCACATTCCAACCTGGTCAAGACAGCTATATATGGTGAAGATCCAAATTGGGGCAGGATAACTGCTGCGGCAGGCCGATCCGGCGCACATGTGGTTCCAGAAAAAATGGATTTGTATTTTGAAGACTCAGCCCTGGTGAAACAAGGCCAATGGCTGGGCGAAAAAGCAGAGCAGAAGGCCGCACAAATCATGAAAAAGGATGAAATAAAAATAGTGTTGGACTTGAATGTGGGGAATAAACAGGATCGGTTTTTATTTTGTGATTTTAGTGAAAACTATGTCAAGATCAACGCAGATTACCGAACATGATACTCAGACTGCAAAAATACCTGGCCCATGCAGGAGTCTGTTCCCGGCGCAAAGCTGAAGAACATATTTTAAACGGCCGCATAAAGGTCAACGGCAGTATTGTGGCCGAACTGGGTACAAAGGTAAGCCCTGGAAAAGATATAGTTCTTTTTGATAATCAAAAAATAGTATTAAAAGAGACAGCTCCAAAAATTTATATCATTCTCAATAAGCCCAAGGGATATATCACCTCCTGTTCCCAGAAAAAATCAAAGATCATTTTGGATCTGATTGACATCTCCGAAAGGATTTATCCTGTGGGGCGCCTTGATAAGGATTCCACAGGGCTTGTGATATTAACCAATGACGGCCCCTTGCACAATCGCTTAAGCCATCCTTCCTTTAGCCATGAAAAAGAATACATAGTTAAAACAGCCAATCCTGTAAAAGAAGCGGATTTAAAGAGATTGGCCAAAGGGGTTGACATTGACGGTATTAAAACCCGTAAAGCTCAGGTTAAGCAGTTGGAGAAAAATCAATTCAAGATAATTTTAAAAGAGGGCCGCAATCGGCAGATCCGTAAAATGGTTGGAAAAATTAACAACCGTATCGTCCATCTTAAGCGCATTCGAATGGCCAACATCAGGTTGGGGAATTTAAAAGAAGGAACATGGCGTTACTTAACCAAAAAGGAAATTAGTAAATTAACCCAGTGACCGGATCCCGATGGTTTTTCTAATTTTTTCAAGAAAGGGCACGGAAAATTCTCTGGCTTTTTGAGCACCCTGCATTAAAATCGTGTCAATATCACCTGGATTCTGAATGAGTTCATTGTATTTTTGCCTGGGCTCTTCGAGGATTTCATTGATATATTCGAAAAGTTCCTGCTTCATTGTACCCCATGCAATTCCTTGATTATACCGCTCTTCCATGGCTTTTGTTTGGTCTTCTGATGCAAATGCCTTATAAATGGCGAACAGTGTACATGTGGAAGGGTCTTTTGGCTCATCCGGCCCCAGGGAGTTGGTTTTGATTTTCATAATCAGTTTTCGAAGCTGTTTTTGTGTATCAAATAAGGGAATAGTGTTGTTATAACTTTTGCTCATTTTCCTGCCGTCAAGGCCTGACAGCACAGCTGAAGATTCATCAACCACCACTTCGGGCAGAATAAAAAGCTTTTTGTAAATGTGGTTGAAACGGGCAGCGATATCTCTTGTCATTTCAAGGTGTTGCACCTGATCTTTGCCTACGGGAACCTTCCGGGCATTGAACATTAAAATATCCGCCGCCATGAGGATTGGATAGCTGAACAATCCCATGGTGATGCCTTTGTCCGGATCTTTGTTGCCGGCCTCTTCATTTTCAGCCACCGATGCTTTATAGGCATGGGCTCTGTTCATCAGTCCCTTGGCAGTGACGCAAGTCAGGATCCATGTCAGTTCAGGAATTTCAGGAATATCAGACTGTCGGTAAAAAATGCAGTTTTCATAATCCAGCCCCAGGGCGATCCAGGCGGCCGCGATTTCAAGGGCAGATTGCCGGCGAAGTTTTGGGTCATTGTTCTTTATAATCGAATGGTAATCCGCAAGGAAATAATAAGAAGTCAAGGCTTTGTTTTTACTGGACTCTACAGCAGGGCGGATAGCACCCACGTAGTTTCCGAGATGAGGGGTGCCGCTGGTGGTTATTCCGGTTAAAGAATCTGCGTTTTTCATATAGTGTTATTCCTAATTGGTTGTAATGTGCTTATTGAAAAAGGGGATTAGCAAAAGTTAAGAATTTAATCAATAAGTTTGTTGTCAATTGCCCATTGTTTTGCAAATGCCAGCTCTTGTTTTTTGGTCTTTACTTTGCCGTTAAGCTTGGCATTTAAAACCTCTTTTAAAATTTGAGTAAAAACAGGACCAGGGGGAATACCTATTTTAATAAGGTCCCTTCCCTGGATCACCGGGTTAATGCTTTTATGATGGGTATAAAAATAGGATATGGCTTTTCTAACATTTTCATTATCGGTTAAGGCCATCATATAGAGAATTAATTCTGTCTTAAAATCGATTAACCCCCAATACAATTCAACCTTAGTCAATGGCATGGTGTTGTTAATCAATTCCAGCCGGTTTTCTGCCTTATATCTTTTTTCAAGAACGGTTTTTCTTTCTTTTAAAGGTATTTTTAAGGTGGAACAAATTTTATCACACACAGCATATGGGCATCGGTGAAGTATGGCCATAAAATATAAAGACCACCTGTAGTATTCATCATCCACATAAAGCAGATCATGCCATGAAAGGGTTTTATTTACCGATTCCAAGAGGTCATAGGTTTTAGGAGTGATCTCAAGTTTCGGATGCAGGATTTTTTCAAGACCATATTTTTGCAGTGTTTTAATGGCGGGGATTGGGTTGTCCTCTTCAAAAATCTGTTTTAATTCAGACAGGACCCGCAAACCGCTCAGGTTTTTAAAACTATTGATTTTAATGGCATTTTTGATCAGATTGCTGGTCACCTTACCGATCTTGAATCCAAACCGGTTGGCAAATTTTATGGCCCTGAATATCCGTGTAGGATCTTCAACAAAACTTAAGTTGTGGATGGTCCGGATAGTTTTATCTTTTAAGTCCCTGCTGGCACCGAAAAAATCAATGAGTACGCCGAAAGTGCCGGGATTCAGGCTGATGGCGAGTGTGTTTATGGTAAAATCCCTCCTGGCAAGATCAAGTTTAATGGAACTTTTTTCAACAATGGGCAATGCAGCCGGGGTTTGATAATATTCCCGCCGGGCAGAAGCCACATCAATTTTCAAATTGCCCGGGAATATGATGACAGCAGTGGAAAATTTTTTATAGGTATTGATCCGGCACTTTCTTTTTTTCGCAAATGCCTTGGCAAAGGCAATACCATCCCCTTCCACAACAATATCAATATCATCGGTTTTGCGGTTCAGCAGCAAGTCTCTTACAAATCCACCAACAACAAACATATTGTATCCCAGGTCTTGTCCGATTTTTCCGGCAGATTCAAGAAGCTGTTTGGTCTGTTTATCCAGCCGCTGGTAAAGAATATTTTCAATCTGTCGTTTTTTGGCCCCGTTTTTCCGGCTTAAGTTGTACTCATTACTCTTTAGTTCCTTGTTGTGTTTGACAAGATAGTCCAAAAGATCCGTCCGGGTTATTACGCCTTTGATTAAACCATTATCAATCACCGGCAGGATCTTGTGTTTTTCTTCAATGATTTTGGTTTCGATCTCTGCTAATTCAGAATTAAAAGAGATAGTGCTGGTTTCAGAATTCATATAGTCTTCAACCGGTAGATCTGCGAGGTTGTGATACAAGGCTTTTTCAATAATCTGCCTGGTGATATAGCCTTTATAGGATTCGGTTTTCTTGTTGACCACCAAAAGGGTGTTAGTATTATAGCGGGTCATCTTGGCATTGGCTTTTTTGCATTGGACATCGGGTTCCACAGTAACTGCCGGTGATGACATCAGTTTTTTAGTAATTTGAATACTTTTGACTTCTTTTTTCAGCCGTTCAACCAGCATTAACTCCACCTGGGCCAGGGTCTGGTTGTCAACTTTTGCTGAAGCCGCATAGGCATGACCTCCGCCGCCAAAGAGGGAGAGTATTTTTCCGGCATCCACCTCAGGTATTCTATTTCTTGCAATAATGCTGATTTTATTGCCCATGAGCACAATAGCAAAAAAGATATCAATATCTTCCATCCGGACCACTTTTTGGACAATGGAAGCAAGATCAGTAATATAAGAGCTTGATGAGATAGTGGATATATATATGTCAACGCCATTGATACGATGGGTGGTCATTTCGTTTAAAAGCTCATTGAGCCAGGTAACCTGCTCAGCCTTAATCTCTTTTACCACAAGACTGACAATGGTGTTTAAGCTGGCGCCGCAGGACAAAAGATAGGCTGCCTCCCGCAAGTCCTGCTCCGTGGTTGAAGAGTAAGTGAAAAGGCCTGTGTCCTCATAAATCCCCAGTGCCATGACTGTTGCTTCGTCTGCTGTGGGATTGATTTTTTTTCTGCGTAAAATTGAGGTTAAAATCGTCGTGGTCGCACCAAGTTGCATACTGACTTCAAACGTTCCTTTTATATCGTCTTTCATGGCAGGGTGGTGGTCGTAAATATCTATCTCAATATTTTTTTTAAGGAGTTCGGATACCCCGGTCAGGCGGTTTTTTTGCTTGGTGTCCACCAGGACAAGCCGGGTTGTATCTTTAAAATCAATGTTTTTTGGCTCAGCCATATTAAAAAGATAACTCATGGAACTGATGAAAAAATCCCTGAGGTTTTTTTCCTGGGATCCGGGAAAGATTATTACTGAATCCGGGTATAGCTTTTGTGCTGCCAGCATGGAGCCAATAGCATCAAAATCGGCATTTATGTGACTGGTGATAATGGTTTTTGCTGTGATTTTTTTCTTTTTTAGGGCCAAACAAGCAACTCCTGTTGAAATCAAAAGATAAAATTTATATAGTATATATCATAACATTTTTCAAACACCTTGGCTTAGGACTGTCATCTGAATGGACCGACCATCTATATAGCTTACAAATAAAAAAAGGAGCAATTCAATGCCCAAAGTTTTTTTATGGAAAGGGAAAAATCCAAAGGGGAGGAAAATAAAGGGTGAAATGGAGGCGGAGACAGCCGATCAGGTGAGATCCGCGCTACAGCGACGAAAAATTGTTCCCACCAAGGTTAAAGCAAAACCTAAAGATCTTTTTGAAAATGTCGAATTCCTTCAGCCCAAAGTAAAGGATAAGGATGTCATTATATTTTCCAGGCAGTTTTCTACCATGATTGATGCAGGGCTCCCCTTGCTTCAGTGTCTTGATATTCTCCAGGCACAGCAGGAAAATCCAACCTTTAAAAAAGTTCTAAAAAAAATAAAGGAGTCGGTGGAAAGCGGTGAGACATTTGCCAATGCGCTTAAAAAATTTCCCAAGATATTTAATGAGCTTTTTATCAACATGATCGCAGCCGGTGAAGCCGGAGGTATCCTGGATGTTATCTTAAAACGGCTTTCCGCTTACATGGAAAAAATGGCTAAATTAAAATCGCAAGTTAAAGGCGCCATGACATATCCCATTATTACAATCATTGTGGCCATAGTGGTGGTGGGTATTATTCTTGTTTTCGTTATTCCCGTTTTTTCAGAAATGTTTGCGGATTTTGGTGCAGCCTTGCCGGCACCCACCCAGTTTGTCGTTACCTTAAGCGAAGTTGTGATTGGCAAAATCGTGCACATTATTGTCGGCATTATTGTTTTTGTTGTGGTCTATAACCGGGCCTATGCCAGCAAGCGCGGCAGGATCATCATGGATGATATATTCCTGCGGTTGCCCATTGTCGGAATTCTTATAAGAAAAGTGGCAGTAGCAAAATTTACCCGGACCACTTCCACCATGATATCAAGCGGTGTTTCTATTCTTGAAGCTTTGGATATCGTTTCCAAGACTGCAGGGAATAAAACGGTGGAGTTTGCCATAAAAGATACGAAAATCGGTATTGCAGAAGGACGGTCAATGGCAGATCCCTTACTGGAAAGCGGGGTTTTCCCGGCCATGGTATGTTCCATGATTGCGGTTGGGGAATCCACTGGTGCCCTGGATGCCATGCTGGAGAAAATCGCTGATTTCTATGATGATGAAGTGGATCAGGCGGTTAAGAATCTTACCGATATGATTGAGCCGTTCATGCTGGTATTTTTGGGAACCATTGTCGGAGGGCTGGTTATTTCCATGTATCTTCCCATTTTTACCATGGCCGGCGCCATCGGTTAATCTTAAGAAGATGCAGCCCATGAGGGAAACAGGTTTTTCCGACCGCCAGGATAGTTTGATATCCTTGAAATGGATTATCCTTTCAAGGGCGGTTTTTGCCATTGTTTTAAGTATTTCCTGTTTTATATTTTCAACCAGTGAAAACTTATCTTTAACATCACAGCCCTTTCTTTCTTTATACAATATAAGTGGTTGTTTTTTTCTGCTTACCATTTTTTATGTTGTACTGATAAAGCGGGTAGTCAACCTGTCGGTTTTTGCCTATTTCCAACTTGTTTTTGATTCATTTTGCATCACGGCTATTATTTTTGTTACCGGTGGGTTTGAAAGTATAGCCACTTTTTTATATCTTGTGGTTATTATTTATGCATCCCTTTTGATTCAGCTGCGGGGCAGCCTTGTCATTGCAACGATTTCCAGTATACAATACGCGATTCTTATTGAATTGGAATATTACCGGATGATCACTCCCACCATGGGATATTTTTATTTTTCCGGGAATTATGATGAGTGGAATATTGTCTATCGGATAATAACAGTCTGTTTTGCCTGTTTTGCAGTTGCTGTTTTAAGCGGTATCCTGGCATTGCAAGCCAAACGGGCGAAACAGGATTTGAAAATTGCCCAGGAGCATCTTAAACGGGTTGAAAAGATGGCTGCCATGGATGAGATGCTGGCCGGTATTGCCCACGAAATAAAAAATCCTTTGGCATCCCTGTCCGGTTCTATACAACTGCTCAATGAAGAGACGCCTCCGGGGACCTATGCGGATAAACTGATGAATATTGTTTTAAGGGAGACGGACAGGTTAAAGGACATTGTTAATGATTTGAGACTGTTTGCCCGGCCCAAAAAAGCCGGGGCCAGTGAAATACGGATAGACAAAGCCATCAATGAGATTGTTGAGATGTTTACCCATGATCCTAAATGGCATGACCGGATTAAAATCATCTTAAACTCAGACCGTAAAGTCTTTATATATATTGATCCTGCCCATTTCAGGCAAATTCTGTGGAACCTTTTAAAGAATGCAGCCGAATCCATTGAG
>JAAEMC010000032.1 GCA_024225895.1 Desulfobacteraceae bacterium
TGAAAAACTTTGGTTGGAGATTTCATTCGATATCGAAAGTAGTCATGATGGGTACCACAGAAAGTGCATGGTTTTTTTTCTCCCCACCAACACCCGCGACTGCTTTGAAAGGGGAGATACAGATTTTCAGGCATCTGATTCATAAAATGGGATAGTTGAGCATAGAACTCTGTAAAATCGGGCGTTGGAATGCCATCCATATCCATGCATGGGGATCCTTTGATTATACGCTCTTTTGGTGAGCTGCCGCTTTTCATCTGTTTTATGAAGTATGGAAAAGCCATTTCGCACTCACCAGAAAAGACATAATCTATGGATGGACTTAACGATGCGATCCCTTCACACATTTTTTCACCGGTACAATATGTCCCACCCAAAATGGTTATTGTATTGGGCGACAGTTTTTTGATCTCATTGATAATGGCAACACTGGCGGCAATCTGTTCAAACATTAGAGTGCATCCTACTATCTTTGGTTTTTTACTCACCACCAGTTTTGCAATGTCAATGACCCAATGTTTGATATCATTTGCCAGTTTTTGATAATCTGAAAAATGGAGCGCAAATTCTTCTTTGCCAGTCTTTTTTTCCTTTAGAAATCCATCAAATGCAGCTTTGCCGTTTATACCAAGTGAGAAGGTGCCATATGCCGTTTCCGTGAACAATCTCTCACTCAATAAGTAATGGGGACCTACATAAGATATCAAAGCATTATTGATCTCTTGGCCAACCCATGCGCCAAATGAAATGTTACCATATAGTACACTTGCTTTTGTGTTCGCGTCTTTTTTTGCA